>JALZDU010000519.1 GCA_030862405.1 Actinomycetota bacterium
TGCAAATTGGCCCAGTCGCTAACCACCACTTGTCACACGTATTGCGCTAATGGTAGCGGTGAAGTAAGGTCGATGGCGCACGGCGCCAACGCGCCTGGAGGTGCATTACATGCAGTACGTCAATCCCTGGTGGCATAGTCGAAAACTTACGACTATCTTGAGCAAGTGGCGAAGTAGCGACAAACTAGCCATCAATAAAGACCGGCCCTGGGATTTCCTCACCAACATTGGTACTACCATATTTCTAGCCATCAGGAGCTGCTTTCGCAGTCGTAACACTGTGGGCATGGATTATATCGATCAGCATCACGACTTTACTGTTTATGCTGCACTCTCTACCTTAGAGGCCTACGAAGATGATCAAGACGGAAAATCAATCTGTGGCTGTGCGCGGATCCCGAGATAGCAACGACTTGGTTCCCCTGCACCAACCCTTTGACATAGCGCGACGCGGATTCAACCAAAGACAGGTGCTGGACCACCTCGAATCGCTGGATGGTCGCATCGCGCTAATCGACGCCGATCGGGATGCCACCTTGGCGCAAGTCGCCGAGCTCAGCAGGGTTCTGGATCATCTGCGCCGGGAGGCCGAGGAGGCGACCGCTCAGCTGGAGCGCATCTTGCAAGAACCCATGGCCGAGGCCGGTACCCGGATCCAGCGCATCCTACAGCTGGTCGCGGAAGAGGCGGCCGAAGTCAAGGCTCACGCCGAGGCAGAGATCAGCGCGAGCAAGGACCGCGCTGACCAGGACATCGCCGAGCTGAAAGTCCGCACCAACGACCAGATCACAGCCTTGCGAGCCCAAGCCAGCCACGAGGCCAAGTCACTGCTCGACGATGCCCGACGGCAGTGTGATCATCTTGAGTCGAAATCCGCTGCACGCCGGAAGGCCGCCGAGCAAGCGATCGCGCAACGTGAGGCCGAGGTGAACGAACGAATCCGGAAGAGCGAGCTGCGCAGCCTCGCGGGCTTGCATCTCATGGTGCGAGTGATGGACGAGAATCTGGCGGATCGGGTGGCTGCGGTCGAACGGGAGGAGTCGGCGCTGCGCGAGCTGCGCGCTCAGGTGACCAACGAGGCGACCGCTCTCCAGAGTTTGCGCGCCGAGGTCACCACCGCGGTCAGCGCCGCGCACGAGCTCTCGACCGAGGCACTCGAGCAGGTGCTCAAGATTCCAGTCGAGCCGGCAGTTGGTGAGTCGGACCCGGCCGGACAGCCAGATATACCGATCCAGCGTGACGGGGAGGAGGGGACCAGCGCCGCTGTGGCCTACGATAGCCGCCGCCTTGCGGGTACCGATGTCGTCCGCGACGGCGTCGATCCATGCTCGCCATCCGCCCACAACGGCAGTCTCTGGCGGCGCCGACACGGCGACGTGATGACCGCGGTGGGGAAGCTCTTGCGGGCACTGTTGCATTAAGCGATCGGCCCACCGAACTGGTCCAGCTGCTGGCGTAGATGCGGGCGGCAGTAGCCTTGAATGTCTGGTTGTTACGGTTATCCAAGTTCCTTGAAGAGCGTTCGTTCACGCTGCGGGGCATGGAAAGGACGCCCTTCGCCTTACCCACAATCTCCTACAGGATTCGGGAGTTGTGCTCGTCGAAGCCGAGTACGAATATGTTCTTTGGTATAGATGTTCTCTTCTCCGAAGGAGCCTCGAAGCGGGTCGCGAATCGACGACACGGTGACGGAGGACCGCAGCATGCGCGTAGGCCGGGAGGCTTCCCCAGCATGTCGTGTATTTCGATCTCGACCGTGCGTGTGAAGCTCAGGGCACCAGGGGTGGCTGGCCGGCGTCGTAGACGAGGACGCGGCGCTCAGGAAGTAGACGGGCCTCAGGGCTGAGCGGGTGGGGTCGCAGCGTGCCATCCTGCATGAGGTGTCGCACATCGACACCGCAGGCCAACATGAGGAAGTCGGCGATCAATTTGCGATGGCATCGCCACCAAACCGACTCGGCGCACATCACCGTGGTCCGTTCGTCCCTTGCGCTGGCTAGCAGATCGTCGATCGCGGCAAGGAATTCTGGTGAGCGCATGTGCCCCGCGTAGCCGCAAAAGGACTGATTGCGCAGTGCAGTGTCATGGGTGTCTGCCGGGGCCTTACGCCAGCCGCCGAGCCGTTTGTCCCACTGATAGCTGATACCGAGCTCCGGTAGCCATCGCGACATCGCGTCGCGGGTGGCGTCGGGATTGTGTCTGCTCGTCGGGGCGGTTCGCACATCCACCACCCGTCGCACCTCTGCCCCCCGCAGCAGCCGAGCAATCTTCTCGGCTGCTGCGGTGCTATGGCCGAACGTCAGCACCTGCATATCAACACCATGCCGAGGGCTGCGGGTGGCATCCTAGCGCCTGTCCGGGCGACCTGCGCACAAGGAACACACGACCGACCTGCCACGGCAGTGCGGAACGTCAGGATCGCCAAGACGGGCAGGATAGTCGAACGAACCGCGCCATCGCTCGTCACGTCACTCCGTCAGGCAACGTCGCGCAGTCCGAGGCGTGTAGTTAGTGTGCAAGTCCCTCTTCGGACACATTTTCGTGGCACGCCTGCCACATCTGACGTACCAGTGCTCAAGGGCACTCCAACACGCTGAATCAGCGCCGTCATCGCACTCCGATTGCTTCTCGTGGGGGTGTTCGTCATGACCGGCACCGTGATCAAACCGGTGGTCATCCCGGCCACACCCCGCGGCACGACGGACAATCCGCCGGATCACGGTCCGGGGCGTCGGCGGCCCGTCGCAGCGCGGTCGAACTAGGCACGCTGTCCTTCTCCGTCGGCGCTGGGGAGCCGTTACGGCATCCGTTCGTAAGCGGACAGGGTGAGGAACTCGACCAGCTCATCGGCCACTGCCACCTCAATGAACAGCGAACGGGCCTGGGAGTACCGCTCGGCGTCGAAGGCCTCCCCCGCCTCCTCCCGGATCTTGGCAAGCTCCTCGTCGACGATCCTGTCCACCAGTTCGCGGGTCACTACCACCCCGTCGGCGAGTGTCACGTCGTTGTGCAACCACTGCCACACCTGCGAGCGGGCGATCTCCGCGGTGGCCGCATCCTCCATCAGGTCGAACACGGCGACCGCACCTTGCCCGCCAAGCCAGGACGCCAGGTAATGCAAGCCGACGCTGACGTCGTTGCGCAGCCCCGCCTCGGTGCACTCGCCGGGGGTGGAAGCCACATCGAGCAGCTCAGTGGCACCCACCGACACGTCCTCCCGCAGCCGGTCGAGCTGGTTCGGCCGGTCCCCCAGCACCGCGTCGAACTCCTCCCGGCACAGGTCGACGGTGGCCGGGTGCGCCACCCAGGACCCGTCGAACCCGTCAACGGCCTCCCGTTGCTTGTCCTCCCGAACGTTGGCCAGCGTCTTTTCGTTCACCTCCGGGTCCTTGCTGGGGATGAACGCAGCCATGCCGCCGATGGCGTGTGCGCCGCGCCGGTGGCAGGTGTGGACCAACAGCTCGGTGTAGGCCCGCATGAACGGCGCGGTCATCGTCACCGAGTTGCGGTCAGGCAGCACGAACTCGCGACGGTTGGGGAACGACTTGATCACGCTGAACAAGTAGTCCCAGCGGCCAGCGTTCAGACCCGCGGAGTGCTCGCGCAGCTCATAGAGGATCTCCTCCATTTCGAACGCTGCCGGATAGGTCTCAACGAGCACAGTCGCCCGGATTGTGCCTCGGGCGATGCCGAGCTGCTCCTGGGCGTGCCCGAACACGTCGTTCCACAGTCGTGCCTCGAGGTGGCTCTCCAGCTTCGGCAGGTAGAAGTATGGGCCCTTACCGGCGTTGAGCTGGCGGCGCGCGCAGTGGAAGAAGTAGAGACCGAAATCGACCAGGCCGCCCGCCATCCACTCGCCGTCGACGGAGATGTGCTTCTCCGGCAGGTGCCAGCCGCGGGGACGGACGACGATCGTGGCGAGTTCGTCGGCATCCTTGAGCGCGTAGGACTTGCCCTCCGGCGTGGTGAAGTCGATCCGCCGCTCCAGCGCGTCGATCAGGTTGAGCTGGCCGCCGATCATGTTCTCCCACAGTGGAGTGTTGGCGTCCTCGAAGTCGGCCAGCCATACGTTCGCGCCGCAGTTCAGTGCGTTGATGGTCAGCTTGGCCTCGGTTGGACCGGTGATCTCCACCCGGCGGTCGACCAAGCCCGGCGCCGGCTCAGCTACCCGCCAGGAGCCGTCCTCGCGGATGTGCCGGGTCTCGGGAAGGAAGTCCAGGCTGCCGCCGGCGGCGAGGCCGTCATGCCGGGCTTCGCGCAGCTCGAGCAGCTCAACCCGGCGCCGCTGGAAGGCCCGGTGCAGACCGGCAAGAAAGGCAAGTGCAGCGTCGGTAAGTACCTCGTCGTAGCGGTTGTGCAGCGGTCCGGAGACCTGCGCTCGCGCGGCCGTGTCGGCTGCCGTCGTCATCTGCATCCTTCCGAACAGTGGAAAGAATCTGCTGATGATAAAGGTAGGGCCGGTGCATGGACCACTCAAGCCGCCGCAACCTGATGATGGATCTCAGCGACCGTGTCGCCACCGTGAAGTTCCTGCCCCGGGATCGGGATTCCCGGTTCACCGCAGCGTTCGACGCAGTCTTCACCGTGGACAGCATCGCTCACCAGCGGACATCAGCTCGCAGCATGACGCAAGCGAGCACCAAAAACCCGCAGAAATCCACACCCTATATTCGACCCCCGGCGCCGATGGCGCAGTCGACTTAGACAATGACCCACTTTGAATCAGTAACTGTATGGAGTTTACATAATCAATAGTTTTATGCATTAGTCCCGACGAGAGGAACCTCCGTGCCCGACCAGGAACTCGATGTACGCGCGTTGCGCGAGCCCGACAAGCACCCGGCGATCTTCCAGACCTACGATGCCCTCTCCGTCGGCGAATCTTTCGTGCTGGTTCCCAACCACGACCCCAGACACCTGCACGAGGAGTTCGACGCCGAACACCCCAGCAGCTACGGCTGGGAATATCGGACCCGACCTCGACGTGCGCACCCACAATGCCGACGTCCAGTGGTCACTAGCTGCTGACCCGGATGGGCAAACTGGAAGAAATCCGGGTGGCTATTGATCGGAGTGGCCTGCGCTGGCGCGTTTGTCACGCTGGCCGTCGTGGGGCTGTAGCCGCAGCAACCACATGGCCGTGCCGCCAGCGACGAGGCCACCGGCCGCGGTCAGCGCAAACCACCATCCTTGCGTGCCACCGCCAGACTGGGCCATGGCACGGTAGTCGGGCACGTCCGTAGGGTTGCCGTAGCGGCCTTTCCTGGCGAGCGTGCCGCCGTCGGCCCAGCCGCCTGCGAGGTCGCAGTTGATGCGGTCGCGCGCGGGGACCTCGCCGCGCAGAGACATGTCCAAGCTCTGGGCGTTCACGGCGACACCCGGGGGGATTTCGACGGCGGGGTTGTGAATTCCGCCTTCGGCTTTGCTCTGGGCGAGCTGCTTGGCAAGGAGGTAGCTGCCGAGCGCGAGACCGTCCGCGGCCCAGCCGTCGCTGGCGGAGGTGAGGATCCGCTGAGCCTCGCTGCGCGCCCCGGAGGCATACGCCTCAGCGGCCCGGCGGCGCACATCACTCAGCTTGCCAAGGATGTCCGCCTCAAATCCCTCGAACGCCCTGGTGACTGATTCCAGGTATTTCCGCGGTCGAGCGCAGGTCGCGTAGAGCAGGCGCTTGTAGGTCTGGGTGGCGTACTCGGTCGCCTCCTGCTCGGCGAACTGGGGGTCGAGGTATTCCCTTGCCGCGTTATGGGTCAGGTACCGGTGCTGGCGGTACTCCGGCGGTATTGACTGGGTGCCGATGTGCAGCGGAAGGTATGGCGCGGTGACCGCGGAAGTGACCGCGACCCATAGTGTCGCCAGCTCCGGGTCGGGCACCGACGGGTCGAGCTCCGCGACGTGGCCATACCCGGCACGGTCGTCGGCCCAGCGCGGGTCGCGCACGATGCGCATGAGGTCCTGAAGTTTGACCGGCGCCAGCTTTCGAAACTCCGCTTCCAGCGAGGGCGGATGGCGGTAGGGTGCCTTGTCCTCGCGCGAAATCCGGTCTCCCACCTCGAAGGGTGCGCCGGGGAAGGGCGTGCCGTACACGGCCTGCAAATCGAACGGTTGCCCGGAATTTGGCTGCCACCAACCGCGCTCGACAGCGTAGGTGACCAGGTTCGGGGACGACAAGTGATTGGCGTCGCCACCGGGCGTGGTCGGAAACGCGCCGATGTAACCGGGGTAGGACACGCGCACCTCGTCGGGACCGAGCCGCTGGGCGGCCCACAGCCCCTTGCCACCGGCGTACTCGATGAAGACCCAGCCCTCGTTCGCATCGGCGAACAGGTGGGAGTTGCCGCCATACGTGGTGTAGCCGTACTGGTTGATGAGCCCGCCGACGATCTCCACCGCCTCGCGGGCGGTGTGCGCGCGTTCCATGGCGATCCGCGAGAGGTCGCTATAACTGGGGCCACGCTGCGGCGTCGGTGTCTGCTGGACCAGCTCGGGGCGCGAGGGAGACCAGACGTCACGGGCCGCCACTCCGTACTCGTTGAGGCCGCCGTTGGTCAGCGGCGCCGGGAACCCGGCGAACTCCGAGTAGTTCGACGTGATGTAGCGGGCCGTCTCCGGAACCTGCGGGATGCGGGTGAGCTCACCGGGGATGTTGGCCTCCGCGGTGGCGCCGACTTCGATGGTGGAGCCAGCAGGGTGTCGCTTCCTCGGCACGATGTCGACCCAGTGACTGGATGGCTCGTGACCGAACCCCCCGAGGAATGGATGTCCGTTCTCAGTGAGGTTCTTGCCGATGTAGACGGCGATACTCTTCTCCGGGAACGCCTTTCCTTCCGCTACCGAGGCCTCGGCCGCGACAAGCGGCCCGGGTGTCACCAGCACCGCGAGGCCAAGGGAAAGGACCAGTGTCGCTCGCCGCATGTGTGCCTCCTGGAGGGGACTCGTGTGCGTCGCCACTGGACACTGAGTATCGAGCCTTAACCCTGCCGCGAACTGCACCACTCAGAGAACTCCTTGGCCGCAGACCTGTTGCAGGTGGCCGACAGTTCGGATAAGGCGGCCGGGAGCCTTGGTGTCGTCGCGCGCGTGTTCGGCCGATCTAGCTACCATGACCCACCGCTCCGCTGAGAGACGGAGAAGCTGGATTGCTATGCGCTGCCGCATGAAGGTCGTTGTCACCATCGCGGTCGCCCTGGTCCTGGGCGTCACCGGCTGCGATGCGTCTGAATCATGGTCTGGTCGTGAAGCGCCGGTCGTGTCGGCTGCCGTCCCGGCTCCAAATCCACCTGCGCTGCCCCGCGATCCACTTGCTTCGCCCCCCAATCCTCCTGCTCTGCCCCACGAGTTCGTCGCGCCCGCCGCACCAACTGAGTTCGAGATGTCCGGTCCGGCGTTCGACATCAAGGCCAACGTCTGCCAGATGAAGTACGTCCGACCGCTCAACCCGCCTGGCGACCAGAAGCACACGGTGTGCTGGGTGCGGAAGGGCTTCGGCGTCGCACCCGGCAGCGCCTCCGGCGGCACGAGCTATATCCTCGGCCACGCGTGGGCGAAGACCCCGCTGATCTTCAACCCGTTGTCCGAACTCGCGATGCAGGAAGTCACCGGGCAGAACCCCGAGATGCAAAGCGGCGTCCCGACCTTCCCGGTAAAGGCGATCAACGGGTATAACATTGTGCTCCGCACCCCGACTGGCACCCTCACCTATACGGTCACACGCGCGTTCGCCGTCCCGAAATCACAAGCTGCAGGCGTGAAGTCCCTCATGGCCAACACTCCGAACCGAGTGGTCCTCATCACCTGCGGCGTCAAGGGTGGCGTCGACGTTGACTACAATATCATCGTAGACGCCTACCTGACGTCCTCAACGGCAGGATGAAAGTCAGGTTGCGTGGATAAATCTCTGGTTTCAGGTTGCTTCCTGGTTCGGTCACGCATCTGAATTGTCGGTGACCATCCACAAGATCAGCACCGATTCTCCAGGTAATGCTATGATTAATTTCGGCCAGGCCGTTGGCACCGGACCACTTGGGTGATTGTGTGCGACCTGGTCGTCGCGGCAGTCATCGGCGTTTCGCGCCAGCATCGAGTTGGTCGTGATCGACCCGTCGGCGCCGTGTGTCTGCGGGATCAGGCTGCGTTGCCGCACGCCCGGATCGCAGTAGACCACTGGCATCTCGTGCGGTTGGCCAACGAGATGGTCACCGAGGTCGCCAACGCGTCGCCCGTCACGGAGCCGGAAGCGGTCCCACTGCTTCAGAAGTAGTCCGGCAGTGGAGCCCACCTCGTTGATCTCCGGGTGGGTGGCGGCGTCTCGTGTACATGGGCGCGTAGACCATGACCTGGCTACCATCGACGACGACCGGCTCGACCTTGTAAAGGCCTTCGCGGCGGTCCAGATGTCGCGATACAACGCCGGGATGTTCGATGATCGGCTCATGGGTCGCCGCTCACGTAGCCGATGCTGCTGCGACTGTGTGTGCAGGGGCCTGCGGCGGAATCTGGGTAGAGGTGCAGTCCGTGGTCCGCCAGCAGCTTATGGGCCAACGGCTCGTCCGGTTGGGGCTGGGACGTGGGCACACCCGAGCTGATCCAGTCCACGAGCGGTCCCAGCGTCGTGCCCGAGTTGAGCTCGTGAAGTTCCAGTGTCCAGGTGGCTCCCACCGAGCAGCACCACACTGCGACTAGCGCCCGCGTCCCGGTCGCCACGGGTTTCCGCGCTGTGCTGGCTTGTGCACCAGTGTGGTGTTGGTGGCCGATGCCTCGACGGAGCTGGGCATCGATCGGCTGCGCTGGGTTGTCGTCCCAGTCGGGGATGTGGCCGGTGACGAGTCCGGGGCCCTTCTTGCGCCACGTGGGCTTGGTGTCGAAGTGCTTGAGGGCAAACTCGCGGAGTGACCGGATGAGTGAGCCGTAAGTCTCGCTGTCGGTCGCCGTCATCGCGGAGTCTGTGCGCCCAGTGATTGGCATCGAGTCCATGAACGGCATGAACTTGTTCGGGAAGCCGGGCATAGTGCAGCCGATACAAATGCCACCCACATTCGGGCAACCGCCAACACCATTGATCCAGCCGCGCTTGGGCACGTTGCACTTCACTACCTGACCCCTGCAGCCAAGCTTGACCAGGCACTTCGCTGAATCGTAGGTCTTGGCGAACTCGCCCTGTTCATAATATCCAGCCCGGTCGCAACCCTCGTGCACTGTGATGCCGAATAACCATTTCGGGCGCAGGCGTTCGTCTAACGGAATCATTGGCGCCTGACCGGCGACCTGATAGAGCAAGTACAGGATCGTCTCGGAGATATTGTCTGGGTGCGCCGGGCAGCCAGGTACGCAGACGATCGGGAGGCTGGCCTTGGATTTCCAGTCCCAGCCTAGGTAGTCCGGCACGCCCATGGCACCGGTGGGGTTGCCCGCCATGGCGTGGATGCCGCCGTAGGTGGCGCAGGTGCCCACCGCCAACACGATCGTGGCCTTGGGTGCGAGCTTGTCCAGCCACTCGTTGACGGTGATCGGCTGGTGGGTGCCGGGGTGGCGGCCGAAACCAGTGAAGTAGCCATCACCGTTGATCGCCTCATTGGGGATAGAACCCTCGATGACAAGTACGAACGGGTCCAACTCACCCCGGTCGGCCTTGTGGAACCATTCGATGAAGTTGTCAGCGCCCTGTTCCGGGCCGCATTCGAAGTCGATCAACGGCCAGTGCAGTGCGATCTTGGGCAGACCGGGGAGGGCTCGCAGGGCGATTTCCTCGATGCTGGGCTGGGTTGCCGCAGTCAACGAGACTGACTCCCCATCGCAGGACAAGCCGCAGTTAATCCAGAGGATATGGATGGGGTTGCCGTCTTCTTGCGTGGTGGGAGTGGCGTTGGGACTCGGTGTGGCCATGGCCCTCTGCCTTCACGAGCGGCCCCCGGTCGCTCTCTCGACTCAAATCGAGTTGTGATCCTCTGGCGTAGGGACGCCCCCTGCGCATCACTGCCAAGTAGGGTCCGTGCCGACTATTGCCCTGTACAAGCAGATTACGCCACTTGGGCGAAGTAAGTAGCTACTCCGGCACCCAACGTGTGCTCAGTCGCAACGCCTCGGCGAACGCGACGACCCCCTGCTTGGTCGCGTTCGCCTCGATGAGTGCCGGATCTCCTCAGCCGTGAGCTCCTCCACCGGCGCAGTGTGGTGTCCACCCGTGAACGTGTGCGCTGGGTCAGCGGGGTGATACGCGGTGAACGCACCGATGCGATCCAGTCAGTAGGTCACCGCGCGCGTGGACAGGTGCAGGTGGTGGGCAGCCTCGGTCGCTACCTTCCCGGTGGCGGCCGTATTTAGCTCGGCACAGCCAGTGCCGCAGGGCGTTAAGTGCGGCAGACTTAAATTGGCGCCGCGTGTGGGTACCGGATCGACGTTTAGCGATGCCGCGACGAGCTTGCGCCTAGGAGGATTTGTAGTGAGTTCACACACATTCGACTTGGATCACGACCGGAAGCATGCTGCCATCTGTATGAGGGCGTCACAGCTGATTTGTCGGCGAGGACTGACCAGCTCGGCCGACGAGCACACCACCCTCGCCGTGGGCCAGCTGTTGCATGCGGTGAGTTTCGAGCTAACCGCGGATGGCCACTCAGTACCGCTATCAGTGCGACGAGCAGCGTTGAGGGTGGCGGACAGCCTTGAATCCCAGCCGTCCGCCCGGTCTCCCTTTGACCGAGTTAGCGCTGACCGCGTCTGGAGCACCCCCAAGACGTGTCAGGCCAGGGATGTCCCATTCACAGCCTGCATCAGGCTGGGACGTATGGGATGACAGCAGTACGCTTGACATGGTCCCACCGACCATGTGGGGAGGCGAACGCCTCATCCGCTCGAATTCGGTCGCGGACGCTTACACCGCGATGACGGCGCCGCCACGGCGCGGGTCGCCGGCACCGACCATTCGGCCCGAGTCTGGGCCGCACCGCACCGTCTGGCAGCCGCCGAGAAGACGTTGGGCCCGTTAAAGCGCGCGATCGCGATCCCTTCCAGGTCGGTGGGCTTGGCGCCGGCTCGACGTAGAGCACGCCCTCCTGCCAGTGCAGCCGCGGGGTGCCTGCGGTCACCAGCAGTTCGAGAGGGTAGCGTCGAGATCCATCCCTACGACAGTGTTGCCGCCGCCTCCAGGCAGCACGGGCCAGCGGCTCATGACGCAGCTGGAACGTCGAGCAGAAGACGTGTGGTTAGTGTGCAAGTCCCCCTCGGACACGCGCATTATCTACAGGGGTTCGGCCGTGACAAATCCGACCTGGTCGTGTGGCTCGTAGCGGAGCTGAAGCCGCAGTTGCTGGTAGAGGCGGCTGAGACTGGTCGGCTTGGCTTCCGCCAGAGGCGCACCCACATCGCCGAGCGAATCGATCGTTGCATGAATCTCGGCACCTACTTCCAACCCACTATCAATTTCCGACCCACCCTGCAGCCAACACGACGACGCGAAGGCCAAGCAGCAGACCGGTCGCCAACAGCTGTTCCAGCAACTGCTCGACCGACTCGAACAGATCAAAGAATTGATCAACTTGGCAGAGGGCACTCAGCTGGCCTAGGCCGATTTCGCCGGTGGCGGGCCCGCAGCTGGTCACGTGGGTATTCCAGATGCGCATCTTGCGGGAAGCCTCATTAGGCGGGGTCTTCCGCCGGTAATCGGTACACCCGAGCCGACACTGTTGCGCGCCATCCGGGGTAGTGTCCCATTTGTCATGTACTGTCGCACACCACGGCACGATGACATGTTCCGACGGCACCTACGGTCGACCATCTCCTCTTCAAGGTGTGCGAAGTATCGGATATGACACCCCCGTGCGCCGGATTAGGTCCCCGCGAACCACGTTTTAGCCGCTTCCTGCGCGGTGACACCGTGAGCGTGTCCCAATGCGTCGAAGATGTCGGCAAGGTGCTCAGCGAGCACGACGGCCAGCGCCACCAACCCATCCCGGTCACGCTCTGTGGCAACCCGCTCAATCACGGCGCGGACATCGACGCGAGCCGAGTCACGATCGGTGCCGGCAAGGACAGCGGTCACCACGAGCTGGGCGGCGTTTCGGTAGTACTGATCACTAGGCATCGCATCCACCTCTACCGGTTTCCCGACGGTTGGTGCCATGGTCGTCGCTCGGTAGAGCACCTGGAGGCGGTGCTGCGTGAGAGGTGAGGGTAGGCCCTTCGGAGCCGCCCCGCGGGGGCGGACGGGTGCTTGATCGAAGGCGGTCGCGGTCGTAGAACGCGGCCGCGGCGGCCACCTACTTGGTGGACAGCTTCTGCGCGGTGGCGTCCGATTCCTGTGAGGCGGCCCAGGAGGCGAGCAGGCGCAGCGCGTCTTCGGACGGAGAGCCGGGCTCGGCGGTGTAGATCGTGAGGGTGAGGCCAGGTTCGGCGGCCATCTCCAGGCCTTCGTAGGCGAGGGTGAGGTCGCCGACGATGTGGTGGTGGAAGGTCTTCGCCCCGGTGCCGTGGTGGCGGACGTTGTGGGCTCCCCAGCGGGTGCGGAACTCGGTGCTGCGGGTGGACAGCTCGCCGACGAGATCGTGGAGGGCCTTGTCGTGGGGGTCGCGGCCGGCTTCGGTGCGCAGGATAGCGACGCAGATGTCGGCGGCGGAGTCCCAGTCGGGGTAGAAGCGGTGCGCGTTGTCGTCGAGGAAGGTGAACCGGGCGAGGTTCGCCCGACGCTGGGGGTCGGCGTACACCTGGGCGTAAAAGGCCCGGGCGAGCCGGTTCGCGGCGAGCAGGTCCATACGGCCGTTGCGCACGAACGCGGGGCCTTCGGTGACGGCGTCGAGGGTCCATTGCAGGCTGCGGTGCGGGGTCCACTGCTTCGATCTGCGGCGCCGGGGCCGCATGAGGGCGCTGCTGCCGTCGGCGGCCCGGGCGAGGTCGAACAGGTGCACCCGTTCGGCGTCATCGAGCTGCAATGCGCGGGCGATCGCGTCGAGCACGCTGGTTGATACCCCGGCCAGGGAGCCGCGTTCGAGCTTGGAGTAGTACTCGATGCTGACGCCGGCCAGCGCGGCGACTTCGGTGCGGCGCAGCCCGGGGACCCGGCGGTTGGTCCCGGCGGGCAGGCCCGCCTGCTCTGGGGTGATCTTGGCTCGCCGCGAGATGAGGAACTCGCGGACCTCGGTGCGGTTGTCCACGGCTTCGACGGTACGTCCCGCGGGTTTCCGGTGGGGTGCCCTACCAGTACACCTTTCAGCAAAAACTCCCCACCGCGTCGTGCGCCGGGTTTGCTGGAGGTCGTCGGCCTTGCTGACCTCGGCGCCGCCGGCGGCCATGCCGACGCAGCCAGACCTTGCCCTGATCAGAGGAGAACCATCATGCGTGGTGCTGTCCTGCACGCCCCCGGTGACGTACGGGTGGAGCAACGCGAGGATCCGCGGATCCTCTTCCCGACCGACGCGGTCATCCGGCTGTCCGCCACCTGTGTCTGCGGCTCGGACCTGTGGCCGTATCGCGGGATCGAGAAGATCACCGGGCCCTCGCCGATGGGCCACGAGTACGTCGGCACCGTCGAGGAGGTCGGTAGCGAGGTCAGCAACGTGCGGCCAGGGCAGTTCGTGGTCGGCTCGTTTTTTGCCTCCGACAACACCTGCGAGATCTGCCGGGCCGGCTACCAGAGCTCCTGCATTCACCGGGAGGGCATGGGCGCGCTAGGCGCCCAGGCGCAGTACCTGCGCATCCCCCTGGCCGACGGCACCCTGGTCGCCACGCCGGACGTCCCGTCGGACGGCCTGATCCCGGGCTTTCTCGCGGCCTCCGATGTGCTCGGCACTGGGTGGTTTGGTGCGGTGGCCGCCGAGGCCGGTCCGGGCAAGACCGTCGCGGTGGTCGGTGACGGCGCCGTCGGGCTGCTCGGCGTGCTGGCGGCCAAGCATCTCGGCGCGGACCGCATCATCGCGATGAGCCGGCACGAGCCCCGCCAGAAGCTCGCCCTCGAGTACGGAGCCACAGACATCGTCACCGAGCGCGGTGACGAGGGCGTGGCCCGGATCAAGGACCTCACGAACGGGCTCGGCGCGCACTCGGTCATCGAGGCGGTTGGCACCCAGGAGTCGATGATGCAGGCCATCCGCTCCACCCGTCCCGGCGGACACGTCGGCTACGTCGGCGTCGCCCACGACGTCGAGCTGCCCGGCGAGGAGCTGTTCTTCTCCCACGTGCACCTGCACGGCGGCCCTGCACCCGTGCGCCGCTTCCTGCCCGAGCTGATCGACCTGATCTGGAACCGGCAGATAGACCCGGGCAAGGTGTTCGACCTCAGCCTCCCGCTTGAGCAGGCCGCCGAAGGCTACAAGGCCATGGACGAGCGCCGCGCCATCAAGGCCCTCCTGCACCTGTAAACCCCACTCTGACGCCGCCCGCCCCGCTCTGCGAAAGCTGGGCCGCGGCGCCTGCTGCCCATGGAAGGAACCAGCGCGACCACCACGCTTACGAACGCCGACCCGGCGGCGACCAAGACCGGCCACCCGGCAGGGACGCCTGAACAGGCAGTCGGCCGCGCATTGGCCATCGTGCTGGGCCTGCTGACGATCTTCGATCCGATCTCCATGGACCTGTACCTGCCCGTGCGGCCCGCGCTCACCGTCGAGTTGAAGTCGGCCACCTCGACCGCGCAGCTGACCGTCACCGCGTGCCTGCTCGGGCTGGCTATCGGACAGGTCATCGCCGGGCCACTGTCCGACCGGTTTCGGCCGCCGCCCGCTGCTGGCTGGCGTCGTCGCGTACGTCGTCACCTCGACGCTGTGCGCGATCAGCCCACCATCGAGTAGCACCCGCAGGCACAGCACCGACAACTCCTGCTCGTCGCGGCTGTTGGTGGCGATATCGCCACCCTTGCCGAAGAAGATCCCGCTGTTGGCCCGGTTCCACAATTCGACGACGTTCTCAATCATCACCTGGTAAGTGGGGTGGATCGCGTTGGCCCGAGTGAACCGACGCAGGATCGCCTCGGTCGAGGCCGTACCTGCCCGGATCGCCGTCGCGTACTTGGGTGATCTGATCGTACTGCTCGACGACGATGTCGGCCGGTAATCCGGGTGGTCACGATGCGCCCGAGCGAAGTGCGAGCCAGCTGCAGCGCAGGCACCAAGAGGTCAGGGCCCACCGATGGCAAGCGGCGCTGCATCCGCTGGGCCAGCAGCCACTTCGCGTCACACTCGGCGAGTGCCCGAGCCGGGTCCCAGCGGGCACTGTGAGCTGCGCTTTTCTCGTCAGGGGAACGTCACCGGCAGTACCAACGGAACGGATCCGTACACGAGGTCTCTTTTGGGATCATGCCTGGCTGGTCAGTACATGACAGTCTTGTGCGTGGTGGGTGGTCTTCACTGTAACTGCAGTCCCCCCGGTCCAATCAGCAACGCGGATCGTAAGGCGAAGCGGTTAGCAAGGATGCCTGTCGCGCTTTACACGGGATCTGCTCAGTTGTCGACGGGTGTTCACCTGCCGATCACCTTTCTTAGAAACGCTCATCCACGAGCGGCCATTACCCAAGGATGCCGTGGTGGGCACCGAGTCGGCTATCGCAACTGGAGTGACCATGTCGTTGTCCCGTCGGGACTTTCTTGGCCACGGCGCGCTGGTGGGCGCTGGCCTGATGCTTGTCGGGTGTTCTGACGCATTGAAGACCACACCAGCCGCGCCGGGAGCGCCGACCGTGGTGGGCTACGGCCCGCTGGTAGCCGATCCTGCCAAACGGCTCGCGTTGCCCCGGGGTTTCTCGTACACGACCGTGACTGAGGCCGGCAAGACGACACTAGAATCTGGTGAGCCCACTCCGCGTAACCACGATGGCACCGGCGCGTTCGAGGGCAGCGCGGGCGGCACGGTGCTGGTCAACAACCACGAAATCATCGATCCGTGGGGCACTGATTTCCCGGTTCCGCACCTGGATGGCCTGGTTTACGACCCGGGCGCGGCTGGTGGCTGCACGATCGTGGACACTGACCGTGACGGCCGCCGGATCCGCGAATACGTCGGGGTGGCCGGCACGTCGACCAATTGCGCAGGCGGAATTACCCCGTGGCGGACGTGGCTAACCTGCGAGGAGACCGAGATTCTGGCCGACCAAAAGGGAGCCACCAAAGACCACGGCTACGTCTTCGAGGTCGACCCGTACAACCCGGCCAACAACCGGGACCCGCAGCCAATCAAGGCACTTGGCCGGTTTGCTCACGAGGCAGTGGCGGTCGATCCCACTAGCGGGGATCTCTATCTTACCGAGGACGCCGCCAATCCCAACGGGCTGCTCTACCGCTGGCAGACACCGCCGCAGCTAAGGCCCACACGGCCCGGGGCGCTGCGAGCGCTCGCCCCGACCGCAGGCACGCTCACCGCGATGAGGTGCGCCGATGGCGCGGGCGCGCATGTCGATGACCTATCCAGGGCCACCGAGATCGGCACCAGGTACACGGTGAGCTGGGTGCCGGTGCCGGACCGAGAGGCGCGCACCATCTCCACCCGACAGCAACTGGGCAACGGTGACATCACCCGCGGGCACAAGCTGGAGGGCTGCTGGTGGAGCAATGGCGGGGCATACGTGGTGGCCAGCTTCGCTCGGGCGGAGAGTCCCATCCAGCACGACGGCCAGATCTGGTTCTACGACCCGCGCCAACAGACGCTGACGCTGCGGCTGCGGTTCGGCGTGAACCCAAACCCTGACCAGGACACCACATTGGACGGGCCCGACAACATCAGCGTCTCGCCCTACGGCGGGGTGTTGGTGGCCGAGGACGGCGAAGGTGTGCAGCACCTGTTCGGTGCCACCGAGCGGGGTGAGACTTTCCCGGTGGCCCGAAACGACATCGACGACAATGAGTTCACTGGCCCGGTGTACTCGCCCGATCACCGGATCCTTTTCGCTAACCTGCAGATCCCCGGGACTATGTTCGCGATCACCGGCCCCTGGCGGCTGCAGAGCTGAACGACCGCGTTAGCCGCGATGAACTCACTCGTCGCGGACGGGCAGGGGCCTCGACGTGTGGAGGTTCAAGCCGCGCCGACACGCTGTCCATCGCCAGCGGCGGATCCGATATCGGTTGGGTGCAGAGGTCTTGGCTGGTTGGGCGCTGCTTACGCAAGCTGAGGATGCGTTTCCCTACTGGAGGACGGCGAGGGCGTCCACTTCCACAAGCATGTCCGGCGGCAGTTGCACATAAGCAGTTGTTCGAGCGGGGAATGGCTCCGCCAGAAACTCACTCAAAACTTGGTTCATCTCCCTAAAATGACCGTGCTCGGTGAGGTAAACGTGTAGCATCACTACATCAGCGAATGACGAGCCAGCCTCTTCAAGAAGTTCTTTCACATTCGTCATCGCCTGCCGGAGCTGTTCGTGAATTCCATCGCAAAGAATGCCAGAATGAGGGTCGGTGCCTACTTGCCCCCCTACCGCAAGAATATTCCCGCGTCGAATAGCCTGCGAATGTGGCCCTACCGGTGGCAAAGCCTTCTCGCTTGATATAACAATAGACTCCATCTTTTCTCCCCTTCCTCGTCACATGTCCTTACGCCTGTGCCACCAACGAGTTCCCAAGTAGCACAGTCGGTAAACCGGCCTGTCCGGCTGCGTGGGGCAGCAGTTCATGGTGGGAAGTGCTGAGACCCGGCTACCACACCAACGTGGTCAGGGAGGCGCACACCGTTTGACGAAGCGGTCGCCTACGTATCCGGGCCCGAGGTGAAGGCAACGTCCGTCCAGCGGCTGGGCCAGCTTCACCCCACCGAACTGGAGGTCGTCAAACTCGTCGCCAAAGGCGCACCAACCCCAAGTCGGCGAACGCCTCTTCATCGGACGGGGCACGGGTTCCCGGCTACGTCAGCTACCCGTCGCTGCTGCTTCTGTTCACCGCGACGCTTGCGGTACAACGCCCACCCGAGGATCACCAGAGATACCGCCGCGACAACGCCAAACCCTACGGCCAACGGGACCAACCCAAGCGGACCACGAATATCCATGTGACGAAGGCGCTGAGAACCACCGCGATGGCCGCAATCCCGGCATGTAGCCGAAGCGATCTCTGCTCCTCGACCGACGCCTCATCGAGACCAGGACCACCGGTGCCCGGGACTGTGCGCTTATCACGTTTCTGCATAACCGCTTGCTGTCATGCCTCTGGGCACCCAGTCAGCGCCTGCTATACGACCCGTAGAGCCGCCGACGACCGACCGCAACTACTCGATGCAAAAGTACTCGCACAGCAGCCGCTCCTAGGCGACGACTTCCTCGGCGATGCACACGCCCACTGGTGCAGATCTGTCTCCGCCGAAGGCACGTCAACGAACTGTGGCGCGTCGCGCATGCGGAGGCGTCCAACACCGCTCCCTGTAGACGGTTGCGATAGGCAGCCGAACAGTCCATCCGCCCCGCATCGACCGCCGCAAGCAGACGGGCAACCGACAGGGCGCATGGGCTGCGTACGACCCAACCTCCAGCAACTACCCCGAACTGGGGGTGTGCCGGGCGTGTCGATCTCAGTGAAGCCGACCAGCCAAGCGAGGTCTGGGTCGCGCGGCATAGCGGTGACCAATAGTCACGGGCATTCGCGGCAGCCCGACACTAGTAACTTAGTGCGACTCGCTGCTAATCAAATTCGATAAACGGTGGCTGGGTGCGACCGAGTGGTAACTGAACTTAGCGATAACTGAGCGCTGCGTGGCCTGCAGCTCAAAGTATTCGGTTGACAACTCACATTTTGGTAACGCTAACCTAAGTTCGCGAGATAAAGGGACATCGGGTCGTCTTCCAACGTGCCGTGGCGGCTCCAAGATTCGATCTCCCCGGGAGTACAGCGATGTTCTCGACCCTCACCCGTCGCCGATGGGCAGCCCCAGCAGCGATCGCCGTGGTGGCCTTCCTTGCCGCGGCCGCCTGCGGCGGCGACTCCGCGGCCAGGCAGGGTGGTAACAACGGAGGTGGGGGCCCCGTCGAGGTGAACACCGCAGGCGCCAAGTTCACTGACAAGCTCGTGGTCTACAACGGCCGCTCCCACAATGGCGATGAGCAGGTCTTCCGCGACTTCGAACAACGGACCGGGGTCGAGATTGAGTTGCGCGGTGGTACCTCGCCCGAGTTATTCGAGCGGCTGCGGCGGGAGGGTGCGGACACCCCCGCCGACTTGCTGGTCACCGTCGACCTGGCCAACCTTTGGCGGGCCGAGCAAGCGGGTCTGCTCCAGGGCGTCACCAGCACAACGTTGCAGGCTCAAGTGCCCGAGCGGTTGCATGACACAGGCGGTGCCTGGTGGGCGCTGTCAACCCGGATGCGGGTGCCGGTCGTGTCCACCGAACGGGTCCCCACCGGCGCTGTGACCAGCTACGCCGACCTCGGCAACCCAAAATACGAGGGCCGCACCTGCCTGCGCACGTCGAACAACGAGTACAACCAGTCGTTGGTCGCCGACATGATCGTCAAGCGGGGGCGGGAGGCGACCGCGCAGCTGCTGCGCTCGTGGATGGCCAACAACCCCAAGATCCTGAGCTCCGACGGGGAGCTGCTCGCGGTAATGGCCGCCGGTGACTGCGACGTCGGGCTGAGCAACCACTACTACCTCGCCCGGGCCCTGAAGGACAAGCTCGACTTCCCGGTCGCGCCGGCGTGGCCCGACCAGAACGGAGCCGGGGCCCACACCAACGTCTCCGGCGTCGGCGTGGTGCGCGGTTCGGACGCCGTGCCCACCGCGGTGGCCCTTATGGAGTGGCTCACCTCACCGCCCGCCCAGACGGAAATCGTGTCACGTGGCGAGTTCGCCGTGAACGCGGACGTGCCGCCGCCCGAGTACATCCGGGACTGGGCCAACGTGAAGACCGACCCGATCGACGTCGAGGAGGCCGGACCCCGGCTCGGCGAGGCCGTCGCCCTGATGCTGGAGGTGGGGTGGAAGTAGCGCTCCGGCCCGCGAGGCAGCGCCGTCACCGGCGACGCCACCGCGCCGGACCCGCCGGGCCGGCGGCGAACTCCGCGGTCGTGGGCGTCCTCGTCGCGTTCGCCGTGGCAGGACCGCTGGCGGCGCTGCCCGCAGCTTCCTGGTCAGCGGTGAGGTGTTGGACCAGATCACCCAGACGCTGCTGCCGCATGCGCTGGCCAAGAGTGTGCTGCTCGGTGTTGGTGAAACCCAGTAGCTGACGTCGCCATCGGAGTGCGATTACGTCACAGGTATCCCTCGTCGGCGTTACTTACTGTCACGCGCGATGGCGCTGCTAAATCAGGCTCCGGCTTGTGGAATGACGGGTCGTGCGCTTCACCGAGGACCGCCTTACCAATAGTCGCCAGGATATGATCATCGTTGTCGTGGCGCTGGTAGAAGGTCAGATCACGCAGGATCCGTTCGATCGGGCTGGGCCGGATCAAGCAGCGGGCCCCGCAGGCCCGGATGCAGTGCTGCACGGTCTGCTCGGCCAGATGCTCCATCACGTGCCGGGCCCTGCTGCCGGCGCTACGGGTCTGCTCGTACTGACCCTGGTCCCACAACCGGGCGACGTGTCGCAGCCACAACCGGCCGGTATCGACGTTGACTGCCATCGCGCCCACCCGCTGCTGCACATACGGGTCGGTCGCCTTGCCTTGGTGCTTGACATAGCTGACGGCGTAGTCGTAGGCCGCTTCAGCGGCGCCCAGGAAACTCGCGGCGTAGTGCGGAGTGAAGGCGGTCTGCCAGCGCCCTTCCAGGTAACTACCGGGCTCGCCGATCAGACATTCGAGAGGTACGAATGTGTCATCGAAGGACACCAGGTGGCTGGCGGTGGCGCGCATGCCGACGGGATCCCACCACGAGTCGTCAGTGGTGACGGTGGGGTCCGATAGGTCGCAGGCGAGCATGAGCAACCCGTCCGAGACCGCCGCAGTGTGCCGGGCGCCGCCGGGTCCGGTGGCGTTGACGAGCAGGATCGCCCACTGGGCATCGGTTGCACTGGTGGCAAACGCCTTGGTGCCGCGGATGGTCCAGCCGCCCTCGACGGGAATAAGCGCGGTGCCGAACCGGGATGCCTCACCGGGTTTGGGGGCCTGCGGTTCACCACTCCAGGCAACCCATTTCTCACCTCGGTCGACCACACCGGCGAACCAGCGTTGTTTCTGCGCCGCTGTGCCCAGCGCATCGACGAGCACGAGTGAGTTCACATGGCCTTCCCAGCAGCGAGCCAACGACAGGTCAGCCTTGGCCAGCAGCGTGGTCATCGTCCACAGCGGCAAGGTGTTGCGTTGTTGGGGGCCAAAGCCAAGACCGCCGTACTCCCGTGGCACGGCAGCGGCCAGCAGACCGGCGGCGAAGAGGTCATCGAAGTCCTCAGCGGGGAAAGCGGCCCGGCGGTCGTAGCCGTCGGCGCGGGCGGCGAAGACATCCTCGGCTAGTTTCGCCGTCTGCTCCAGGACCGCCCGCTCGCCGGGGGCGAGGTCGTGACCGAGGCATTCGATCATGGCCGTTCCAGACCGTCGGGTCGGTAGAAGTGGGCCCGGTACATCAAGTTCGCCAGGGTGGCGTCAGCATGGTGGATAACGTGGACTTGAGAATGGGCAGGCTGCGATTGAGTAACCACAAGCGTGACCGTCCGGGACCATGCGGGGAGCAAGCTCTCCGCTGGCGGCCAAGCCCATGGCCTGGTCAGAGTCGACTGCGCTGGACAACGGCGTGGCGAGCAGCATGCCTGTCTCCTGCATACCGGAGCCTCTCCGAGGGAGGAAGGTAATCGATCTTTTTGAGGACCGGTTCCGCGGTAAGGTCTCGGCATGCTCGGCCGCGCCTGGGGGATCGGACGATCCCTGGTGATGTACCACGGCGTGCCGGGCAAGCACCGACGGATGTTGCGGTTCTACCGCGAGTTCCTCGGGCCGGGGGATGTCGGCTTCGACATCGGCGCCCACGTCGGGAGCCGGGTGCGCGCTTGGCGGCAGCTGGGGGCACGGGTGATCGCGGTGGAGCCGCAGCCCGACTGCTTGGGCATTTTGCGTCTCTTCTTCGGCCGTGATCAAGGCGTCACCATCGTGCCGGGGGCCGCCGGGTCCCAGGCCGGGCGGGCGCGGCTGGGCGTGTCGACCGCGACGCCGACGGTCTCATCGATGTCGCCCACCTGGATCGAGTCGGTGGCGGCGGACCGCAGCTTCGCGCGCGTGCGGTGGGACCGCTCCGTCGAGGTGGAGGTGGCGACCCTTGACGATCTCATCGCGCTCCACGGCCTGCCGACCTTCGCCAAGATCGACGTCGAGGGCTTCGAGGTCGACGTGCTGGCGGGGCTCACCCGACCCCTGCGCGCGCTGTCCTTCGAGTATCTGCCGCCGGCGCACGACGCCGCCCTCGCCGCGATGGGCCTCGTGGAACGGCTCGGCGCGGCGGCGGGCGGGTATCTCTATAACTACTCGCCCATCGAGACGATGCGGCTCGCCAGCGACCGCTGGCTCGACGCGGCCAACCTGGTGCAGTTGCTCGAGCGTTTCCGCCCGCTGGGCCGCTCCGGCGACGTCTACGCCCGCCTGGCCCAACCAGACGGCGGAGCTATGTCGGAGCACTAGTGTCGCGACCGTGGGCAGGGCAGCAGTCGCCGCTGGTGTCGATCCGGCACACCCCGGCGTCGGCCAGGAACATCCGCCAGCCCACCTCATCGCCGACCCCCAACGCCCAGGTGACCGCGGCCTTGATCGCGGAGACGTGGCTGACCACCACCACGTCGCCGCGTGCGGCCTCATCGGCCAGCTCGGCGCAGGTCTCGCGCACCCGGGTACAGACTGCCGCGAGAGACTCACCGCCTGCAGGCACGAAGTCCGGATCTTGCCGCCACGTCCGCCACGACCGCTCGTCCAGTGCCGTCGCAGGCCTGCCATCCAGGTCGCCGTAGTCCATCGGCCCGGCCGAGAAGCAACCCGCGAGCGTTGGCGTCCGTCTGCCCATGCCGGACGAGAATCAGCACCCCGTCACGTTAGTCGTCGGCGATGGGACGCCCCTTCGGCACCGGTGGCCGCTACGAGTTCCGGAGAAGCTACGACATCAGCTGGCTGACCGGCCGACAAAGCAGGCACCTGCTGACCGGGGCGCCGCAGCAGCAGCACCCCGGCGCCGGGGAGGCAGGCGATCAGGCTGAGCACGCCGTACACCACAGCGGCGGTGAGCCCTTGCGTCGCGCCGAACCCCGCCGCCGCGAACGCGACCGTGCTGACGGCCTCCCGGGGCCCCCAGCCGCCGATGTTGAACGGCAGTCCCATCGCGAGCAGCGCCAGTACCAGCAGCGGGAGCAACTCGCCGAGCGTGGCCTGAGATCCCGCGGCGCGCGCGGCGACGACGAAAAGCGTGAGGTACCCGGCCAGCGTGGCCACGGACAGCAGGACCACCCCCGGCCAGGTGCCGCGGGAGAGCACGCCGGCGCGGGCGTCCGCGAGGCCGGTCCGCAGCGCGTCGCGGATTCTCGACGCGCGCCCATTACGCACCGCCGCGGCCCCGAGCGCGATGACGGGAACGAGGACGGCAACCGTCCCGACGGTGACCCCGCGCCCGGGGACCAGGTCGCCGACCGCGGCCGCAAGCAGGGTCGGCTGGGCGAGCAGCACACCGACTCCGACGACCATCACGACCACCTGACCAGCGACCCGTTCGAGCACCACCGCGTGGACGCCCCGTCCGAGGTCACCTGCCTTCCGGCCGTGGATCACCGCACGGTGCACGTCACCGAGCACGCCAGCCGGCAGCACCGAGTTGAGGAACAGCGCCCGGTAGCAGTCCGCGACCGCCACCGCCAGCGGCAATCGCAGGCCGAGACCACGCGCCACGAGGCACCATCGCCACGCGCTGAACACCGTGGTCAGCAGGCCGATGCCGAGCGCGGCGAGCACCGACCCGGTCCCGATTGCCCGCAGCCCGTCGACGAAGGCGTCGGTGCCGAGGCGTGCCACGAGCGCGGCCAGGATGCCGACGCCGACGAGCACTCGCAGAAGGGGCCAGCGCCTCCGCATCATGACGCGCCCACGCTCAGCGTGGCGTCCCACGCAGCCGTTCCAACACTCCGGCCAGGTATCGCGACGTCACCTCCCACCCGTGCAGCGTGCTGCGCCGCTCCCGGGCGGAGCGGCGCACTCCATCCCGCAGCGCCGGCTCGCCGAACCACCGGCGCAGGGCCGCAGCAAGTGCCGTGACGTTAGCCGGTGGCACCACGATCCCCGGCACTCGCCCATCCGGGTCGTGGCCGAGGGTCTCCGGCACCCCGCCGACGGCCGCCGCGAGCACCGGGATTCCCTGAGCCAGCGCCTCGGTCACGACCATCCCGTAGCACTCGACGCGGGAGGGCAGCACCAGCAGGTCGGCCGCGGCGAACGCCGTGGCGAGCTGCGCGCCCGTCCGCGGACCGGTCAGCCGTATCCGCTCGCCGAGCCCGTGGCGTTCGATCGCGCACCGGACCGCGGTCACGTGCGCGGGATCGCGGCGCAGCGGCCCGACGAGATCGCAGCTCCACGGCAGGTCGGCCACGGTGGCGAGGGCCTCGACGAGCAGGTCCTGACCCTTGGTGGGGGTGACCGACCCAAGGCACAGCAGGCGGGTCCCGCCGTCCGTGCCAGGGGCGAGCGGCGCAGGATCGGCACCCGGCGTGGCGACGTGGACCCGGTCGGCGGCGAGCCCATGATTGGCGACGAGCCGGCGCGCCGTCCACGGGCTGGTGGCCACGACCGCGCTCGCTGCGTGCAGGGTCTCCCGCTCGAGGGTTGCCAACTCCGCCGCGGGCCCGGGCGCCGGACCCACCTCGTGGCCGAGGGGCAGATGCACCAGAACGACGAGCCTCAGCCGGCGCGCATGCGGGACGACGACGTGCGGGACACCGCAGGCCACGAGCCCGTCGATGAGCACGACGGCGCCGTCGGGCACGGTGGAGAGGGTGCGGGCCAGTGACGCGCTGGCGGCGGTGTCGGGTCGGGGCCACGCCCCGGCGACGGCGAGCTCGTGCACCGACCAGCCGCTGGCCGGCAAGCCGCGGCAGACGCGGCGGTCATAGACGTTGCCGCCACTCGGCACGGCGGCGTCGTCGATGTCAGCCGGCACGACGACGTGCACCGAGCGCACGCTCGTTATGCGGGCGGTCGCGCTCACAACGAGCGCTCGTAGCTCGCCCAGGCGACGTGCGACTCGTGCAGCACGACGGTGATCCCGGCCAGGTCGCGGGCTCCTTCGCCGAGCTCGCCCACGTGCACCTTCTCGGCGAGCCGATCTGCGATGACCTTGGCGAGGAACTCCGTGGACGTGTTGACACCGGCGAAGGCGGGTTCGTCGTCAAGGTTGCGGTAGTTGAGGTCGGCCAGCACGGCGCCGAGCTGCTGGATCGCCAGCCCGATGTCGACGACGATGCCGTCAGCGTCGAGATCGGCACGGCGGAACGTCGCGTCCACCACGTACGTGGCGCCATGCAGTCGCTGCGCCGGGCCGAAGACCTCTCCCTGGAAACTGTGAGCGATCATGACGTGATCGCGAACGGTGATGCTGAACAAGACCGCCCTCCCGGCGATGCCTACCCCTGCCCGTAGACGACACGGACACATAGTGCGGAAAGTTCACCACCCGCGAGACGGGGCATCAGCCGGGGCAGGTCCTCGAAGTGTCTCTCATCCGTGATCAGCGCGTCGAACGCCGGGTCGGCGAGCAGGCGCAGCGCCAGCGCCAGCCGGTCGGCGAGGCTGCGACGCGCGCGGCGGGCCGGTGCGACCGCGCCCACCTGACTGCTGCGCACCGTCAGGCGGCGCGAGTGAAAGGACTCGCCGAGAGGCACGGTTACCCGCCGGTCGCCGTACCAGCTCAGCTCGATGACCTCCCCCTCGTCGGCGAGCAGCTCGAGGGATCGTGCCAGCCCCGCGTCCGTGGCACTGGCGTGCACAACCAGATCGCACTCTCCCGCAGCCTGCTCGGGTAGGGCGAATCCGACGCCGAGCGCATTGGCGACGGCGGCGCGCGCTGGGTCGATGTCGACCAGTTCGGCTCTAACGCCGGGGAAGCGGGCGAGCACCGCGGCGACGCTGCAACCGACCATCCCGGCCCCTACGACGGCGACCCGATCGCCGACCAGCGGGGCCGCATCCCACAGCGCGTTCACCGCGGTCTCGACGGTCCCGGCGAGCACCGCGCGCGCAGGCGGCACCCCGTCTGGCACCGGCGTCACCGCAGCGGCCGGCACCACGTAGCGGGTCTGATGGGGATAGAGGCAGAAGACTGCACGACCGAGCAGCGCAGGTGGCCCGTGCTCGACCACCCCCACGTTCAGATAGCCGTACTTGACCGGGCCGGGAAACTCGCCGTCCTGGAAGGGCGCCCGCATCGCGGTGAACTGGCTCTCCGGCACGCCGCCGCGAAAGACGAGGGTCTCGGTGCCGCGGCTCACCCCTGAGTACAGTGTGCGGACCACCACGTCCTCGGTGGCGGGGTTCGGTAAGACGACCGGACGGATCTCGCTCTCGCCCGGCGCGCGGAGCCAGAAGGCGCGCTCGGTGCGATCCACGTCACCCCCCTCCACCGTCGTGGTGCACCCCAGCCGCGTCGGATCCGTGTCGAGAAGTATGGAGACTCGATGACCAGCCTAGCCCGGCGGCCGGTCGGCGTTCTGCAGGCCGCCGGGGCAGGCGTCCAAGTCGCCCTGCTCGCTGCGCTGTCGGCCGGACTCGGCCTCGGTCCGGTGGGCTGGCTGGCCGGTACCGCCTACACCCTGGGTCTGTGGGCCCTCCTGACCGCTGCCGTCCGCCGGGCCCGGGCCACCACGCTGGGACCGGCCGACCTGGTCACGTTGGCGAGGGCGCTGCTCGTCGGGGTCGTGACCGCGCTCGTCACGGACGGGCTCTGGAACGGTGACACTCCCGTCGCACCCCTCGTCATCATCGCCTCGGTGGCACTCGCCCTCGACGCGGTCGACGGCCAGGTCGCCCGGCGCACCGGGACGGCGTCCGCACTGGGTGCCCGCTTCGACATGGAGGTCGACGCGTTCCTCATCCTCGTGCTGAGCGTCCACGTCGCCGTGCTCGTGGGCCCGTGGGCGCTGGCCATCGGCGCCATGCGATACGCCTTCGTCGCGGCGAGCTGGATGGCGCCGTGGATGCGGTCGGCACTGCCGACGACGTACTCCGCCAAGGCCGTGGCCGCGCTGCAGGGGATCGTCCTCGTGGTGGCCACCAGCCAAGTCCTGCCGCACCCGCTCGCGGTCACGCTGGTGTCGACGGCGCTGGTGCTTCTGGTCTGGTCCTTCGGCCGTGACGTGACGTTTCTGTGGCGCAACGCTCCCCTTCCCGAGGACGACCTGACGGCAGACAATCCCGCGGAGCGCATGCCGGGCGATGCCGCTGGTGACGATGTCGGCAGCGTGCGGGATACCGCCGGCAGCCTCACCCACGACGGCGTGACAGGTGGCGACGACCCACGAGGAGAGCGTTCCGTCGCAGCCTGGGTGACAACCGCCCTGGCCGGTCTGCTCGTGCTCTTCGCCCTCATCGCTCCGAACGAGATCAACCGTCTCACGCCCGGCGCGTTCGTACGCATCCCGGTCGAGGGCGTCCTCGGCGTCGCCTTCCTTCTTGTCCTGCCTGCGCGGGCGAGGCGGGTGGTGGCGACGCTCGCCGGGGTGGCCCTTGGTCTGCTGACCATCGTGAAGATCCTCGACATGGGCTTCTTCGCGGTTTTCGCCCGGCCGTTCGACCCGATGCTCGACTGGAGCCTGTTAGACGGCACCGTGGAATTGCTCACCGCCTCGATCGGTCGGGTCGGCGCGATCGGCTCCGTCGTTGTCGCCACGGTTCTCGCCATGGCCGTGTTCATCCTCATGACGCTGTCGACCCGGCGTCTGGCCCGGCTCACGGTCCGGCGCAGGGCCACCGCGACCCGCGCCGTCACGGTGCTCGCGGCCGCCTGGGTGACCTGTGCCGTGCTGGGCGCGCAGATCATCCCGGACGTGCCGGTCGCCGCCGGCAGCGCGGCGCCCCTCCTCTACGACCGTGCGCTGCAGGTGCGCGTCGGCCTGCAGGATCAGCAGTTGTTCGCGGCGCAGGCCGCTGTTGACGGCTACCGCGACACCCCGGGCGAGGAGCTGCTGACCGCACTGCGCGGTAGGGACGTCGTCATCGCATTTGTCGAGAGCTACGGGCGCGACGCGGTCGAGGATCCGGAGTTCGCATCGCAGGTTGGTGCACTGCTCGACGGCGCGCATCGTCGACTGAGCGCGGCTGGGTTCGCCTCCCGGAGCGCTTTTCTCACCTCGCCGGTGGCGGGCGGCGGCAGCTGGCTGGCTCACGCCACGTTCCTCTCCGGCCTGTGGATCGACAACGAGCAGCGCTACCGCACCCTCGTCTCGAGTGACCGCCTGACCCTCACCAGCGCCTTCCGGCGTGCGAGCTGGCGGACGGTCGCCGTCATGCCGGGCACCACCGGGGACTGGCCGGCGGCAGCGTTCTACGGCTACGACCAGGTCTATGACTTCCGGAACCTCGGGTATCGCGGCCCGAACCTCGGCTGGGCCACCGTGCCCGACCAGTACACCTTGTCGGCCTTCGAACGCCTCGAGCACGGGCGGCCGGACCGCGCCCCGTTGATGGCGGAGATCCCCCTCGTCTCGAGCCACGCACCGTGGGCGCTCATCCCCCAGCTGATCGACTGGGGCGACGTCGGGGACGGCTCAGTGTTCGACACCCTAGCCACAGAGGTCGATCCGCCGGACGCCATCTGGACAAAGGGCACCGCCCACGTACGCACCGAATACCGACGATCCGTCGAGTACTCGCTGAACAGCCTCATCTCCTACGTCGAGACCTACGGCGACGACGACCTCGTGCTGGTTTTCCTCGGCGACCACCAGCCCGCCCCGATAATCACCGGTGACGGCGCCAGCCGGGACGTACCGATCACGATCGTCGCACGTGACCGCGCCGTTCTGGACCGGATCTCCGGATGGGGCTGGCAGGATGGCCTGAAGCCCGGTCCGCAGGCTCCGGTCTGGCGGATGGACGCCTTCCGCAACCGGTTCCTGGCCGCCTTCGGACCGTAGGCCGAGCCCACGGACCACAACGCGGTGCATCCCAGCAGGTGGTGTGCAGCCGTCAGGCCGAAGAGCACGGTGAACGCCACAGCGAGTGACGCGTGCCTGGCGTAGGCACGGTCTGGATCAAACAGACCGGCCTTGACTACGGGGGTGTAACAACGCGGGCGGGCTGAGCGATCTGCGTGTGACGAGCGTAATCAGCCGGACACAGAGAGTAGCTAGCGGACGTATGAGAGATGTGTCCCACTGTGCCGGTGAACCTGCAAGGAGGTCATGGCAGCCGTGAATCCGCACCAGTCGCCTGCTGATCCCGGCCCCGCTAGACAAGGGTCTGCGCGGTCCACCGGAATCAGCGAGGGTGACCGGGTCTCTGTGAATTGGCCGAACCCCTCGATACGTACACGTCCAGCCGGGGATCTTTTCCAGCCCGTCACCAGCTCGAAACCGCACCAAGCTGCTATCACCGTCCAGGCGGTCGCGCCCGTTGACAGGCCACAACAGGGTGGCGAGTTGATGTCTGCCCCGGCGTCGCAGTCGAAGTATGCCTCGGGTGCGCGGCGGTGGGTTGTTCGAGGTGACGGACTGGTGCTCGGGATGCCGGGGACCGTGATTGGTCTGGTGGCCAGCGCCGCGCTGGTGCTGGTGTTGGCCGGGGTGACCGTGTTCACGACGTCGTTGTCCACTGAGCCACCGGTTGTCGGGCTAAATCCGGATCAGTCACCGGCTCCCGTGAGGCCCGTGATCAGTGATGGGCATCTAGGAGCCGTTCCTGTCCTTGATGCGTCGGCGGAACCTGCCGGGCAGCTACGGGCCAAAGCATCCTCCCCAGACCCCTCTCCGGTAGCCGTGCACCAACAGCCCGTGCCGGCAGCCCATCGTCCTGTGCCAGCTGCTCCTGCTCAGGCGCCGCCTGCTTCGGATGACGGGCCGGTCGTGCCACCGCCATCATCGACGGTAACCACCGACGACGCGAGATCGCGGACCGTCGTTACCGGCTCCCAGACAGCCAGTACGGAATCGCGGACGACCAATACCGAGCCGTGTGACTG
>JALZDU010000521.1 GCA_030862405.1 Actinomycetota bacterium
GCCGGCGACCACCGCAGCGCGCTCCCCCACCGCGGCCGCGACCGCTCGCACGAGCTCGGCCTTCTCGGCGTCGCTGGTCGTCGGTGACTCACCGGTGGTGCCGTTGACCACGAGCCCCTCGCATCCCCGCTCCACCAGCTGGTGGGCGAGCTTCTGCGCGGTGTCCAGGTAGAGCGTGCCCCCGGCGGTGAAGGGGGTGACCATCGCGGTGAGCACCCGGCCGAACGGTCGGCCCGGGGCTGCGGTCGGGGCAGAGCTCATGGGCTTGGACGTTACCCGGCCGCACTCAAGGGGTTCGGTGGAGGCACTGATGCTCGCGGGCGCGGCCGTCGCGGCCGCTCGGTGACCAGTTCGGATCGACCGACGAACGGTGAGGGAGACCCTGCACCGCGAGGGGGTGTCGCTGCGCCGGCGCGGGCTCAGCCCTGAGCAGGTCGACGAGGCGGTGCGGCTCTACCAGTATGACGACGGCTGGTCGCTGGCGCGAATCGATCGGCGGTTCAGCGTCGACCCGACGACTGTACTCACCAGGCTCCGGAAACGAGGAGTGAGGATGCGCGACGCTCATGGGCGAACGCGGGGCTGAGCTGATTCGCTACTTGGATCTACTACTTAGCCGCGACATGGGTGGCTGTAACGTTGTCCTTATTGCACCCACGTAAGCAAGATGTTATTCGTCTGAAAATCTGTAGCGATTGATAAGGTTCGTCCATTGATTGTGAGGAATGAGGCCGTCGTGCTGCATTCTTCCGACCACGATTCCTGGGGCGACGCCGATCGCTTCGGCGAATTGCTCTACGCGACTTGCGGTAGTCAGGTGACGCAGTTCATCGGCCACTTGAGGTGGAATCAGGGTTCGCGACGCAAATGTGTCCGCTTCCACTTCTAGTTCCCTATCGATTCCGCTGCCCTTAAGGTCTACGAATGTCTCCTTCTTGCTGTGGCGAAGCACATGGCACATTTCGTGGAATAGGGTGAACCAGAAGATATCGTTGCGACGGTGTCGCAGGCTCAGGACGATTATCGCCTTGTCAGGCGATGGCCAGCGCGTTGCTCCATTGACGCGGCATTTCGGGAGTTCTTTCAGGACGACGAGTGCAATACCAACTGAGGCGCAGATCTCTTGTAGTGGTCTGACCCAGCCGACACCCGGCGTTTTACTGAGTGCGCGTATTTCCGGTATGGCACTCCGGCAACGTCCGGCGTCGAACGGCTTCGTAGGAATCTTAGCGGCGTGCAGCTCGGCGAGCCGGAGCCATGTGGCCAGCGAAGCTCCGTCGGCCTGGAAAACCTGCGATCGACGGTAGAGCGCCGGTTTGAGCCACACCTCTTCGAGTGCGTGCGTGTCTGCGACACCGAAGAATCTGAATAGTTCCTTCAGTTGCTCTACTTTGGGCTGTCTGAGTGCGAGGTGCCCGAGCTGCCCCAGTGCCTTGACTGGAAATCTGTCCACAAGGTGGACATGTTCTTTCAGAGTTTTTTCCTCGATGATCTGCTGCTTTGCCGTTTGATAGTTGGCCTCGAGCTGGGTCCAGAATCGGGCTGGAATTGACGTGACACGCTCGAATGCGAGCGCGACTTCTGGCGAGATGCCGACCGATCCTTTGAGCACCTGGTTGATGTGCTTTGGCGTCAGGCTGGCTCGACGAGCGAACTGGACCTGGGTCATGTCATGGCGGTCGAGCCACTCGGCGAGTGTCTCGCCGGGATGAACGAGTTCAGCTGGCTCATAGCCCAGCCGGGCAACGGAAGCACTCATGACTGCCGCACTGCCTTGGACGTGACGAGGACGTGGGTGACGGTGATGCTGCGCATGGTTGTCTCTCTCTCCGTCGCTTCCGCTACAGGCTCGATGGCGAGAGCCAGGTCAGGGGTGATCATCACACGAATGCAGCCGTCAGCGTTGTGGTGCGAGTCGAACGGAAGGAACGCGAGGTCGTCTAATGTAGACATGGCTTCCAACTGCTGGAGCCGCCGCGAGATACAGCGGGCGACCTCGGGCCCCCACACCTCACGCATGTGAGCGACGTCACAGCACTGCCGACGGACCGTGTCCGAGCGAAACAGCAGAGCCATCATCTCCGCCACTCTCCGCAGAATCCTTAACCGACCCGGTGCAGCGTATCAGTTGCGGGGAACCCTGCCTGCCGGCTAGAGTCCGCCGCGCCGAACCATGAACCATTACGGTTCATAACTTCCCAAGGAGGTGCCAGTGCCCGCGTACCATGTGGATCACGAGGTGTTGGCCACGCACGCCAGGAACAAGGTCAACGTGCCCGCCGACGATGCGGCCAAGCGCCGCGCGCAGGTCAACCATCTCCGGTCCCGGTTGGAGGCGCACATCGCGGCGCACCCGGACTACGACCTGGTCAAGCTGCGCGCATCCGGCAGCACGGCGAAGCACACGGCAATTCGGCGACGACGCGGCGAAGGCTCGGACGCCGACGTCGCCGCCTACGTCCGCGCCAGCAGTGTCGGAGGCATCGACGTCGAGATCAGCGGGCTGCTCGAGTGGCTCAAGGACCGCTGTGTCGAGGTGTACGGCGCCACCAAGGACGCCGAAGACTTCGTCATATCTGACCACGCAGTCGGGATCATGCTGCGCGGGTCGGGCCTGAAGATCGACGTCGCACCGGTGTTGTACGAGGGCGAGCCCGACGACCGCGGACATCT
>JALZDU010000003.1 GCA_030862405.1 Actinomycetota bacterium
GGTCAAGTCTGACAAGCCGTCACGTGGGGCCACCGGGGAAACCGTTCCCGTGGAGGCACCGGCAAAAGGTAAGACGTCTGATTCTCGGCACCGTGACCCGGCCCGGGCGGCAGGTTGAGAGTCCTGCCCACTCATCCGGCGCAGTCTCCAGGCTAGGGTTCTCCGCACTCCCACGATGGTTTGTTGACGATGTTGACGAAACGTACGTCAGGTGATCATGAGCCGATGAAGCCCTGCTGCGCGAGCCAGAGTGACGTCCAGCAGAGTGGTGTGCGGCAGGCCCGGTGATGGGCGTGGCGTAACCGTGTAGGGCGGCCATCGCGTGATCTTCTTCGAAGTGAGTATCCCGCTCATGATCGAGGAGACCAACGCGATGACCGCACCGCCCAGTATCGACCCTTCCCGGTTCCTGCACGAGCAGCTGGCCGCCGCCTCGCCGGACCTGTTGCGTTCGATGTTGACCACGTTCATCAACGCCTTGATGTCCGCCGAGGCCGATGCCCAGTGCGGCGCTGGATACGGCGAGGTCAGTCCGGATCGGGTCAACACCCGCAACGGCTACCGGCCCCGGGAGTTCGACACCCGTGCGGGCACCGTGCAGATCGCGATTCCGAAGCTGCGCTGGGGGACCTACTTCCCGCAGTGGCTGCTTGAACGCCGGCGCCGCGCCGAGCGGGCACTGACCACGGTGGTGGCTACCTGCTACCTGCTCGGGGTGTCAACGCGACGGAGGGAAAAGCTGGTCGAGTCGTTGGGTATCACCCGGCTGTCGCGCTCGCAGGTCTCGACTATGGCTGCCGAGCTAGACACTGCGGTCGCCGAGTTCCGCACACGCCCGCTAGACGCCGGGCCCTACACCTTCCTGGCCGCCGACGCACTGGTACTCAAGGTCCGCCAGGGCGGGCCAGTGGTCAACGTGCACGCACTCGTGGCCACCGGCGTCAACAGCGATGGACATCGGGAGATCCTCGGGCTGGGAGGTCACCAGCACCGAAGACGGCGCCGGCTGGCTGGCCTTCTTCCGGGACCTGACCGCCCGGGGCTTGTCCGGGGTCAAGCTGGTGACCAGTGACGCACACCGAGGCCTCGTCGAGGCCATCGGGGCCACCCTGCCCGGCGCGTCGTGGCAGCGCTGTCGCACTCACTATGCGGCCAACCTCATGGCAGCGACCCCCAAGGCGTCCTGGCCGTGGGTACGGGCGCTGCTGCATTCGGTCTATGACCAGCCCGACGCCGCCGCGGTGCACGCCCAGTTCGGCCGGGTCCTCGACGCCCTGCTCGACAAGCTGCCCAAGGTGACTGAGCACCTCGAGGCCGCCCGCGCAGACCTGCTGGCGTTCACCGCGTTCCCCAAAGAGGTGTGGCGGCAGGTGTGGTCTCACAACCCCAGCGAGCGCCTGAACAAAGAGATCCACCGTCGAACCGACGTCGTCAAGATCTTCCCCGACCGCGACGCCCTGATCCGCCTGGTCGGTGCGGTACTGGCCGAACAACACGACGAATGGATCGAAGGCCGCCGCTACCTCAGCCTCGACGTGCTGGCCCGAGCACGCCTGACCACCGTGCCCCACCCCGCCACAACCACCAACCAGGAGGTGCCCACCAACGACATCCCGGCACTCAGCGCCTGACCGAAACAAGAAGATCACGCATCAGCCGCGACACACCACAAACGGGGACTTGACCCGAGCCAGTCACGAGCGACCTGGCGCTCCGGTTTGCCATCCGCGGATTTCTGCCGGTTCATCTCGGTCATCACCTCGTTGGTCAGGGCTGCGGAGATCGGCGCGAAGACCTTGGCGATGTAAGGATTACGGTCGTAGGCCTCCTGGCGCACGGTGGGCGCGGCGTTGTACAGCGGATGGAAGGTTTTGTCGTCCTGCAGCACCCTCAGCCCGAGCTTAGGGATGCGTCCGTCAGTGGTGAACACCTCCCCGAACAGGCACTCTTGCGGGTTGGCGGTGTTCTGGTAAATGGCACCAGTCTGCTGCACCTTCACCCGGTCCGGTGGGACCTGAAAATTGTAGGTCTGCTGCATCGGCTGAAAACCGTCGTCCCGATTCTGGTACTGGGTCTCGATGCACACGTTGCCGGGCCGGCCGGAGCTGATGTAGGCGGCCATATCCGACAGCGTCTTGAGCCCGAGTTCCTGCGCCCGTTCCTCTTTGACGGCGAAGGCGTAGGTGTTATTAAAGGGGGTCGGCTCGAGCCAAACGATCTGATTCTCCACCAGGTCGCGCTCCTTGACCGCCTCATACTGGCGCTTGCTGTCCTGGATGGGCTCCTGCTTCAGGAAGGTCACCCACGCCGTACCTGTGTAGTCCCAATACATATCGAGGTCGCCGGCGAGCAGCGCGTTACGGTTGGCCTCGGTACCGCCGAGATTGCACCGTTCGGTGACCTTTGCTCCAACCGACTCCAGTGCGGCGACCGCGATTTGGCACAACACGAGCTGCTCGTCGAAGTCCTTACCGCCGACGGTGTAAGACTGTCCCTCCAGGCTGACCGCCTCGGCGAGGCTCCCCCCCTCCGCGGCCGGGCCGCTACTGCTCAACCCGCCGCACCCGGCAAGCAGCGAGGCTACCGCTGCCAGCGCAATGAGCGCGACACCGGTGCGTCCGCAGGCGACCAACCATGATTTCGATCGCATGTGTTCTCCTATCTGGGAAATTCGCCTTTCTGGGAAACCGACTCCGCCTGCGTCTCATGCGATCCGCCCACTCACCAGCCGTTCAGCTACGCCGCCAACCAGTCGATGAGCAGGGCTACTGCCGCCACGATGGCCGAGACCACGAATGCCGCCTCCGGCCGTCCGAGCCTGAACATGCTGTCAATGGGTTGGCCGAGCCCGCCCGCGCCGATGAATGTGGCTAGCGTGGCTGTGCCCACACCCAGTACGGCACTGTTGCATTAAGGCGAAGAGCGTCCTCGCCGTGCACCAAGCAGGGTGGCTAGACCCCTCAGACGCCCTCGAAAACCCCAATAAACCGGACATCTGAAGGCCTCTTGCATGGCTTTGGGCAAGCGGGTGGAGCAGGTCGGGGTGAACCGATCGCTCAATGCAACAGTGCACTGCCATGGGCACTCCTCAGTTGATGAGTTACAGGCGAACGGTTGTCAGCCTGCATAAAAGAGCTGCCCGGGGAGTGCCTGACGAAACTGACGTTTGCCTGACGTTGCGATAGAAGATTGCGCTTC
>JALZDU010000013.1 GCA_030862405.1 Actinomycetota bacterium
GCGGCGCGGGTCCGCCGAGCCCTGGAGTTGCTCGGCGACGACACTCCGAAACACCTCCTCACTGCCGGCAGGCTGCGGCTTGAGCACCGGCAGGCCTCGCTGGAGGAGTTGGGCCAGCTCGCCGACCCACCGATGACCAAGGACGCGGTGGCGGGCCGGATTCGCCGGCTGCTGGCGATGGCCGATCGCCGAGCCGAGGAGCTCGGAGTATCTGACACCGAGTCTGCGGTCACCCCCGACATGCTCGAGGCGTGACGTTCCGGCACCGTGTTCTCGAGTCCCTGTTGGATATCCACTCCGGTCGCCAACACCCCCTGTAGGTCCCCCTCCCGGGGGGCCTACCAGTGGTATCCGGCCGATAGGGTGGCGCGGAGCTGTGTCGGCCGTGAAGGCTGGCTGCGTGAGTGCGAGTGTCTGAGGGATGTATGAGGGAGAGGGCAACGTGACTGTTCGGGTAGGAATCAACGGATTTGGCCGCATCGGGCGGAACTTCTGGCGCGCCGTGCAGTCCGGCGGCCATGACATCGAGGTGGTGGCATTCAACGACCTCGGCGACGTCGCAACCATGGCGCACCTGCTGAAGTACGACAGCGTGCTGGGCAGGCTCAAAGAAGACGTGCACGTCACTGACGACGGCATCGCGGTGGGCGGCAAGACCATCAAGGTGCTGGCCGAGCGGGACCCCGGCGCGCTGCCGTGGGGTGACTTGGGCGTCGATGTGGTGCTGGAGTCCACCGGCTTGTTCACCAAGGCGGCCGACGCCCGCAAGCATGTCGACGAGGGCGGTGCCAAGAAGGTGGTCATCTCGGCACCGGCCAAGGGTGAGGATCTCACCGTGGTGCTCGGGGTCAACGACTCCAGGCTAGAACCTTCCCAAACGGTGATCTCCTGCGCCTCATGTACCACCAACTGCCTGGCGCCGATGGCCAAGGTGCTTCACGACGCGTTGGGCATCGAGCAGGGTCTGATGACCACCATCCACGCCTACACCCAGGACCAGAACCTGCAGGATGGCCCGCACAAGGATCTGCGCAGGGCGCGGGCTGCCGCGATCAATGCCGTGCCGACTTCTACCGGGGCCGCCGCAGCCATCGGTCGGGTGCTGCCCGAACTCGACGGGAAGCTCGACGGCTACGCGCTGCGAGTGCCGATCCCCATCGGATCGATCACTGATCTGTCCGCCTCGATCTCCCGCGACAGCAGCGTCGATGAGGTCAACGAAGCCTTCCGAGCCGCCGCTGACGGTCCGCTGAAGGGCATCCTGCGCTATAGCACGGAGCCGATCGTGTCCTCGGACATCATCACCGACCCCGCATCGTGCATCTTCGACTCGCCGCTGACCAAGGTGATCGGCAAGCAGGTCAAGATTGTCGGCTGGTATGACAACGAGTGGGGCTACTCGAACCGGTTAGCTGATCTGGTCGTCATGGTCGGTTCGCAGCTGTGAGAACGCTCGACGACCTGCTTGCCGAGGGCGTGGCCGGTCGGAGCGTGCTGGTCCGAGCCGACCTCAACGTGCCGCTCGACGGCGACCGGATCACCGATGACGGGCGGATCCGGGCCTCACTGCCCACCTTGCGGGCACTGACCGGCGCCGGTGCCCGGGTGGTCGTGACAGCCCATCTCGGCCGGCCCAAAGGCGCCCCTGATCCGGCGTACTCGCTGCGCCCGGTCGCCGTCCGGCTCGGCGACATGCTGGGTACGCCGGTGGTGGCGGCGTCCGATGTCGTGGGCGACTCGGCTCAGGCGGCGGTAGCTGGCCTGGCTGACGGTGAGATCGCGTTGTTGGAGAACATCCGGTTCGATGCACGGGAGACCTCCAAGGACGCCGCTGAGCGGGGCGCGCTGGCCGGCGAGCTCGCCGCGCTGATCGGTCCCGACGGTGCGTTCGTCTCCGACGGATTCGGCGTGGTGCACCGTGAGCAGGCCTCGGTCGTCGATATCGCCGAGCGGTTGCCGGCCTACGCCGGCACGCTCGTGCTCGACGAGCTGGCCACCCTGCGGCGGCTCACCGAGGCGCCAGACCGTCCCTACGCCGTGGTGCTGGGCGGGTCGAAGGTGTCGGACAAGCTCGCCGTGATCGAGGCGTTGCTGCCGAAGGTGGATGCTCTGCTCGTCGGTGGCGGGATGTGCTTCACCTTCCTGGCAGCCCAAGGTCACCCGGTCGGCGAGTCGCTGCTGGAAAAGGACATGGTGGACGTGTGCGCCCGGCTGCTGGAAGCCGCCGGTGACACGATCCGGCTGCCCGGTGACGTGGTCGTCGCCGACGAGTTCGCCGAGCAGGCGCAGGCCCGCACGGTGCCCGCTGGGGACATCCCGGATGGCTGGATGGGTTTGGACATCGGACCCGAAACGGTTCGTGACTTCGCCGCAGCGCTGGCCGGAGCGGCCACGGTGTTCTGGAACGGCCCGATGGGCGTGTTCGAGCTCCCTCCCTTCGCAGCGGGCACTCGAGGCGTCGCGGAGGCCATCGCGGATTCGGGTGCGTTCAGCGTCGTCGGTGGTGGTGACTCGGCGGCCGCGGTGCGGCTGTTGGACCTGCCAGAAGACGGGTTCTCGCACATCTCCACCGGCGGTGGCGCATCGTTGGAGTTCCTTGAGGGCAAATCACTGCCCGGCATCGCGGTACTGGAGGGATGAGAGTGCCCAGGCAGCCGTTGATCGCCGGCAATTGGAAGATGAACCTTAACCACCTCGAGGCCATCGCATTGGTGCAGAAGCTCGCCTTCGCTCTGCCGGAGAAATACTTCGCCAAGGTCGAGGTGGTGGTGCTTCCGCCGTTCACCGCGTTGCGCAGCGTGCAGGCCCTCGTGGAGGGGGACAAGCTGCTGGTGGGCTACGGCGCGCAGGACCTGTCTGCCAAGGACGCCGGGGCCTACACCGGCGACGTGTCCGGACCGATGCTGTCCAAGCTGGACTGTAGCTACGTCGTGGTGGGGCATTCCGAGCGGCGCGAGCACCATGGTGAGGACGATGGAGTCGTGGCCAGCAAGGTGCGGGCTGCGCTGCGCAACGGGCTGATCCCGATCCTGTGTGTGGGCGAAGGCCTCGAAGTGCGGGAGGCCGGCGCGCACCTGGCGCACTGCACAGAGCAATTGCGTGCCGCGCTCAAGGGTCTGTCGGCGGAGCAGGTCCGCACTATCGTGGTGGCCTACGAGCCGATCTGGGCGATCGGCACCGGCCGGGTCGCCACTCCGGCCGATGCGCAGGAGGTGTGCGGCGCGCTGCGGCAAGCGCTGGTGGACAAGTACGGGGCCGTGGTGGCCGACGATGTTCGGGTGCTCTACGGCGGATCGGTCAAATCGAGTAACGTCGCCGATCTGGTCGCTGAGGCCGACATCGACGGTGCTCTGGTGGGGGGCGCCAGCCTGGACGCCGACGAGTTCGCGAAGCTTTGTGCCCTGACCGCGGGAGGCCCCTTACCGTAACCAGGAGCAGTGCTGAGGAGGTCGCGCCTCGCGCCTTCTGCTGGACGGAGTAATCTTGCCAATCAGCCGTTGTCTACGAGGGTGTGATGAAGTTCTTCCTGCAGATAGTGCTCCTGGTCACCAGCATGGCGCTGATCTTGCTGATCTTGCTGCACCGGAGCCGCGGCGGAGGGCTGTCGAGTCTTTTCGGCGGCGGCGTCCAATCGAGCCTGTCCGGGTCGAGCGTGGTGGAGAAGAACCTTGATCGGCTGACGCTGTTCGTCAGCTCGGTTTGGGTGATCTCCATCGTGGGTATCGGACTTCTGATCAAGATCGGCTGAACCGGCCCGGGTTGCCGGGCGGTTCCGCGAGGTGAGGCGATCAATGGCAAGCGGTAATGCGATCCGCGGGACGCGGGTTGGAGCAGGTCCGATGGGCGAGTCCGAGCGGGGAGAGACTGCCCCCCGCCGAAGGGTTTCCTACTGGTGCGCCAATGGGCACGAGTCTCGGCCTTCATTCGCGGTTGAGGCCGAGGAACCCGAGGTATGGGACTGCCCACGGTGTGGTTTCCCGGCTGGGCGCAACGAGCAGCGACCACCGGATGCGCCGCGAAACGAGCCGTACAAGACTCACTTGGCCTACGTGAAGGAGCGCCGCTCCGATGCCGACGGTGAGGCCATCCTCGCCGAGGCGCTGGCCAGGCTGAAGGAAGTGCGCGGCGGCTGACGTAGGACGCCCTTCAAGTACTGCCAACCTGCCTGCTGACCGTCTTTAACGGCGACCAACATTCCGGGACGTGTACTAGGTCGGGCGAACTTCTGGACCGGTGGAGCTCCCTTCGGCTGCCTTCCCGGGTCGATGAGCCCGATCACCCAGGTTGTTTGCGCGTTGCGATCTCCAGCGCCGTACGTGAACGCGGTAAGAATGAAGTGATCCTTGTTCAGGTGCTCACCTGGGCTGTTGCATAGCACCGTGATGGGATGCGAACGTCGGAGAGCTCGAACTGATGACACCGCCGGGTCCACTCTGATACCAGCCGATATAGAAGGCCCGATTTGTACCGCCCACAGCTCATGTGCTTGCAGAGACGACACACCAAGCACGGAAGACTGACACGCTGGGCATGAGGGCGCGACTAGCGGAGGAGGAGAGCCGGACACGCCGGGGGAAGGGCGAGGGTCAGCGGGTGAGGAGTTCGGGGGGGAGCTTGGCGGCGGCAGCACGGTCGAGCAACCACAGGGTGCGGCGACGTCCCGTTGCGCCGGCAGCAGGCAACTGCACCTCTCCGGCGCCGCTGAGCGCCATCGTCACTGCGGCCGCCTTCTCCGAATCTGAGACGATCAGCCACACTTCGGCGGCACACCGGATGGCCGGCAAGGTCAAGGTGATCCGAGTGGGTGGCGGTTTGGGGCTGCCGCGCACGCCGATCACCGCGCGTTCGGTCTCATAGACCGCGGGGGAGCCGGGGAACACCGAGGCGACGTGGCCGTCCTCTCCAACGCCGAGACAGCAGATGTCGAACGACGGCGCGGGGCCACGATCCTCTGGACGCCGGCTCTGCACCAGCAGGTCTTCGTAGGCGCCGGCAGCGGCGTCCGGATCATCTCCCCACGGTCCGTCCGAGGTCCCCATCGGGTGGACCCGGGCGGGGTCCACCCCGACATGGTCCAGTAGCGCCTCGCGAGCCTGAGTCTCGTTGCGGTCCGGATGACCATGGGGCAGGAACCGCTCGTCGCCCCAGTAGATGTCCAGTCGCCGCCAGTCCACTGCGACAGCTGACGGGGTGCTCGCCAGCTGTCGCAGCGCCGCCATCACGATGCCTCCGCCGGTCAGCACCAGGGACGCGGACCCTGAGCCGGACTGAATGTCGACGATCCGGGTGATCAACCGGGCAGCCGCCGCCGCGGCGAGCACCTCCGCACTGGCATGCACCACCACGTCGGGGCGGCTCATTGGTCGCTCCGGCTTTCGGCCAGGATGTCGTTTGATCGGCTCTTCTTCGCCGGCGCAGTGCGACGGTGGGTGGTGCCGGCCCGACCGTCCACCTCCGTCAATGAAGCCAGCGCAGCCTGATAGATCTCGTCCGGATCCAATCTCCGCAGCTCCTCGGCGAGGCAGTCACGCACCGGGCGGCGCGTCAACGGCACGCGGCGATCCGGCTGACCCGGTTGGCATAAGGTGCCCACCTTCCCGTCGGGGCGGTTCAACTCCACCGGGCCGCCACGGCGCTGCAGCACGGCCGAACTAATCCCTCCGCCGGGACCGCTGACGCGGCGCCGAACCGGGACCTGCAGGCGCGATCGCAGCCAGCCGGCGAGCAGATCGGTGGACGGGTTGTCTGCACCGCCGGTGACGGTGACCGCCTCGATGTCCTCGAAGGGTGGCAGGTCAAGTGCTGCGGCGAGCAGTGCGCGCCACGGCGTGAGCCGGGTCCACGCCAGGTCGGTGTCCCCGTCGGTGTAGGAGGTGCGGCGGGTCTCCAATGCCTTGATCGGGTGGCGCTCTGCGGCGGCGTCGGTGATCCGGCGCTGCGCCAGCTTTCCGATGGGGTCCTGAGAGGGAACCGCCGGAGCCACCCCCGGCCACCACACGACCACCGGGCAGTCCGGCAGCAGCAGCGGTATCACCACGCTGTCTCCATGATCGGCCAGCGGACCGTAGAGCCGCAGCACCAGGACCTCGGAGGCACCGGCGTCACCACCGACGCGGATCTGCGCATCCAGCCGCGTCGCGGCCCGTTTGAGGCCCCTGGCCACCACCAGCACCCGGCAGGGATGCT
>JALZDU010000051.1 GCA_030862405.1 Actinomycetota bacterium
GGTCAAGGGGACACCCACTGCGTGTTCGGACGCGTGCGGCGCCAACTCGTCCCCTTGACTCGGTGTGGTAGCCCTTCCGGGAGGTCGACGGGATGGCACTGTGGCCTCCGCATCCCGCACCGCTGCCGCGCCCGAGTAACGGCGGTGTCACCGAAGGCGTCAGTCACGCGCACCGCGTAGGCCGGGTCCATCAAGGCGGTGATCTCGTCGGGGTCAGCGCTCCTCTCGAAGCAGGACTCCGCATCACGTCGAGCTTGCGGTCCCCCTTGGCGAAGCAGGAATCACCGGAGATGCCGTGGTGCGCGGCGAACTCGGTGACCGATTGCGGAACCGTGCTGTGGACCACGCGGCTCGACTGTGTTCGCTCTGGAAATGCTCCTGCCTTAACTGGTCATCTCCCGAGGCTGGCGTAGACGACAATGTTGTCTACGTAGCTGTTTTCATCATCATCAAAGTCCCCGCCACAAGTGATCAGCCGGAGCCCAGCATGATCGATAATGCCGTACACAGTGTCGGTAGGGAACTCGTCCTTCGGATACTGATCTACGCGATCGACCTTGAAAACGGCGGTGCTGCCGTCCTCACGGCGTATGATCACGTCGTCCCCAGGCTCTAACTTATCGATCTCGTTGGTGGCGCTCTACATGGAGGAGGCGGGTGCTTGATTTGCTACTGTACCCCCCCGGCCGGGATGCTCTTCTACTCAGCTACGAGAGGTTGGCGATGGAGGCAGCGGTCTTCGCAGCTTTGGCTGGGCTGCTTGGTATCGTGCTTGGTCGCGTGTGGGATTTTCGGTTGGAGGTAGCTCGGTGGCGACGTGATCAGCGTATCCGTGTCTACGAGAACCTAGCGGCAACCTACTACGCGGCACGTGTCCCATTATTAGCCATGGCTATGGCAGAGCCAGGTACGCCAGAGGCGGATGATGCTGCGATCCGGGTATTGGGTATTGCTGCTGACTGGAACCGTAACGTGGTCGCGACATGGCTCCATGGATCGTCTCGTGTAACGGCCGCCGTCCAGGAATTCGACCACCAGCTGTCTTGTTTGTTCGACAAGTCGCGTACCTGCCGCTTGACTTGGGAGGAATTCGCGACTGCACATCAGTCCACTGAGGAAAGCCTGGAAGCGTTCCTTGAAGCTGTCCGACAAGAGCTCAAACAGCCTCCTTTGAAGGTTCGGGTAAGGATCCTTAAGTCACCAGCCGAACGGGACGATCGGTAATCCTTAAATCACCAGCGGCTCCCGAACGAGCGATGGTACTCGCCACCCGCGCCGTTGCGTCTTGCCCACCTTGGGAGCTGCGGGACCGGCTCCGGAACCTGGGCAGCACCGCCGGACATGACCACGGTTTCGGAATTGGTTAGACCGTCAAGACGTGCGTGCCGTCGTGGGCACGGCTTGTCGGAGTGTCGAGGAGGGCGTCGGTGATGCGGACGGCGTGTGCGGGGTTCATCAGGTGAGCGACCTCGGTCAGTGTGAGCCAGCGCACCACGGCAGCCTCGTCGGACGGCTGCGGGCTCCCGGTGAGAGGGCGGCAGCAAAAGACCAGGGCAACGATTTCGCCCGGAATGTTCTTGTAGACCCCGGCAAGCCGCTCGACATCGACGTTGATGCCGGTCTCCTCCAGCACTTCGCGCCTGACGCCTTCCTCGAAGGTCTCGGCGAGTTCGAGCACGCCGCCCGGGGGCTGCCACTCGCCGGTGTCGCGCCGCTGGATGGCGAGCACGCGGCCGTCGTCATGGAAGACGGCGCCGACCACGGAAACGGAATGCCTGGGTGTGGCACGTGACATCGAGTCCTCCAGTCGGAGCTGCTCTTCGAGCCGGCGGGTCGACGCACTGCTGGTCCACCGCTGGCGATAGCGTAGATCGCTCTAGAGAGGAGGAGTGGACTCGGGTGGCCGGGAGTGGCGAGGCGAAGCGGTCGGTGCATCACCGAATCGCCGACGATCTGCGTGCGGCTATCCGGGCTGGCGAGTATCACGATGGCGACCGCCTGCCGGGCGAGAACGAGATCATGAAGCGCTACAGCGTGGCACGGGTGACCGCGCGGGAAGCGCTGGCGGTGCTGCGCAACGAGGGCCTGGCGGTGTCACGGCGAGGCTCCGGGGTGTACGTCCGGCTGTTCGCCCCCATCCGGCGACACGGCTCCGGGCGGCTGTCACGGGAGCGATGGGGCTCTGGACGCGATGTGTGGGCAACGGAGGTGCAGGAGCGTCGACCCGAGGTCGATCCGATCACTGTGACGCGCATGGAGGTTCCCGCGGACATCGGCTCGACGCTGGGCATCGAGGCGGGCTCCACGGTTGTGCTCCGCACGTCGCCAAGCTCGTGCAGGTCGAGGCACCCCGCTACCGCGTTGATCGCGGGCTCACGGTCGATCAGGCGAAGCAGTTGCTCCACCACGCCGAGGATGACCGGTTGCACTCGCTGTACGTGCTCGCGCTCTACCTCGGCATGC
>JALZDU010000059.1 GCA_030862405.1 Actinomycetota bacterium
TCACGGTTCTCGACGTCGGTGCCGAGCAGGCGCAGAGACTCGACGAGCTGCGTCGCCGGGCCGACGAGCGGGGCTGGTGGCAGGAGTACTCGGACATCGTTGACGAGGACATGGAGATGCTCGTCGAGATCGGCGAGGACGCCACCTCCGCACGCAGCTATGACAATGCGTTCGTGCAGGGCCTGCTGCAGACCCGTGCCTACGCGGAAGAGGTGATCGGCAACGGGCGGGCCTTCGTCGCGCCGATCAACGTGGACCGGATGGCCGAGCTGCGGCTGCGGCGGCAGCACCGGCTGGGCGAGGACGGCTTCCAGGGCCTGGTGGCTGTGATGACCGAGGGCGTCATCCGTACCCTGGTGGGCGGCCGAGACGTCATGCGTGAACAGCTACGACACTTGATCGAAGTAACTCAGGAGTACTCGGTGACGGTCCACATCCTGCCCTTCAGCGCTGGGGCGTTGCCCGGTTCCGACAACTTCGTCATCTTCGAGTTCCCGGATGACCTTGACGCCGAGGTGGTGTACGTGGACAGCAACACGGCGCAGCGCATCTACGAGGATCGCAACCCGGTGCGGCAGTGCACGTACACCTTCCACGCGGCTCTGGCCCAGGCTCTCCCAGCCCGGGAATCCCAGGACCTGATCCGCACCGTCATGGAGGAGTTGTGACCCAGTGGCCCGCACGCCCAACCCGTACCCCTCGCTCGACGACGCCCAGTACGACGCCGTGGTCAACGGCCGGTACCTGAAGTCGACCTTCAGCAGCGCCAACGGAGGCTGCCTATCATTCACCGTGGCCGACAGCTTGATCGGCTTCCAGGACGACAAGCTCCCCCCGGCCGAGCGCAAGGCCCGCACCCTCGTCTTCGACCAGCACGAGATGGCCGCCTTCATCGCCGGCGCCAAGAACGGAGACTTCGACCACCTCCTCGACTGAAGATCTCACATGGACCGCAGCACCCAGCGCTCATCCTGGGACTTTCTCAAGTGCTCACTGCCACCAGATCAGTTTCCCTCCCACGACGAAGATTATTACGGGTGAGGTGGGTCTGACTGGGGAATGGGGATACCGGCGCGTTCGAAGAGTTGTACAGCCTTCTCGGGAGCAAATTCGGCTACTGCGTAAAATAGCTGCCGCGCCGCGCGTGGATCATCGATGGCGAGCTGGCTGATAACCCTGGGCGCCCGTGTTTCGATGAGCCATGATCGCCCGGATATGGCGGCAGCGGCATCGTGCCGATCCCGCTGCAGCAACTCGGCCAGTGCCTTTGCAGCTGATTTACGATCACTATACATGATCAAGGAAATGCATTTAAACGTCAGCCCAAGGTTGTGTACCGCGTACTTGCCCACACTTCCGTAGGTAGTGATCCTGATGTTAGCAGCCTGCGATCGGTATCTCCCCCACAGACTTGTGATCCATTCGTCGATGGCGCCTCTGTGGCTAGCGATCTTGTCGTAGCAAGTCATCCACGCGCGGACATCTTGGTGCCAGCACATACACAAGTCGCGGGGAGGCAGAGGATTCTCGTTGAGCGCTCTAGGCAAATCTTCCTTGTGGCAGAGGCACGCTCGTACGAACACCTGCACGGTCGGTCGAGCCGGTAGCTTATTCCAGTTTCCTGCCTTAACAAGAGCGTCTTTGGTAATAGGTCGTGGCAAGTTGTCTCCGTGAACATAGGCGCAGGCCTCAAGTGACCGTAATGAGTGCCCAGTTGCATGCATCAGTTTTTCTAATTGTTCTACATATTCACTCGGGGTTGTGGCTACGGAACTCGGGATGTCAACGTCGTTAATAATTGTAGAGTTGATTCGAGCTCGATCTGCATCCACTGGGGCTGAGCGTATCGTTTCTGTATCCGGCGATACCATGTTTAGAATTGCACAGATGCCGGCTTCCCAGTCTTCGCGCAGGTCCACCCATTGGAGACTGCGCAGTGTCTCACCGCGCCCGATGGGGATGTCGGGTATCTCGCCGTCGTCTAATAAGACTGGAATGAACCACGCTTGATCGAAGCGCCGCCTCCGCAACTCCTCAATGGCCAAGATTAGTTCTTCGTTCATGTAACTGCATTTACGCGATGCGTAGGCAGTGGAGAAGCACGCGAGGTAGAAC
>JALZDU010000104.1 GCA_030862405.1 Actinomycetota bacterium
ACGTGACCACGTCCACCGGCTGCACGCCGAACTTCAAATCACCCCGTGCTCGCCGCGGTGCCCGGTGTGGCTGCGGTATGGCATCCAGCCCAAGGGCGCCCACCACTCCATGACACCCGGGCGGTGCAAGGGTAAAGCACACCAGCTGGAACACCTCGGCATCGGTGGGCGCCGCGTCTTGGTCTCCCGGAAGTGGTCGAACAAGGACCTCGATGACCACCGCGCCGAACGCGGCGAATTTGTTCGGCAACTGCTCGAGCAGGCCGGCATCCAGCCGGTCCACGCCGTGCAGGACGGGCCTTATCGGTGGGAACGACCAGCACCCAGTGATCCCGACATCCCACCCCGGCCCCTCCTGCTCCTTCGCGCCGTCGCCGAACGACAGCGATGGAAAGCCGAATACGCAGCCGCGCAACTCGCGGCGAGCGACCAACTACCCCACAACCGTTCGGCAACCAGTGATCAAGCGGCCTGAGAGGAAACCGTGATGGGCAAGGATGAGCGGTTGTGGACTCCGGAGGACCTGGCCGACTACCTCGGGATCCCGGTGCAGACGCTTTACCAGTGGCGTCGGAAGGGCACTGGGCCGATGGGCCGTCGTGTGGGCCGGCACCTGCGATACGACCCCGCAGTGGTGCGGCGCTGGTTCGAGTCTCTGGACAAGGCGGCGTAGCCATGGGCCACGTGCAGGACCGGTGGTGGACGGATGCCGGCAAGGACGATCGCGGCAGACCGATCCGGGAGAAGACGGAGCTTTACGGCAAGGGGATGCGCTATCGCGTGCGCTATCTCGACCCGAACGGGCGGGAGCGGTCGCAAAGTTTTCCCGACCGCCAGAAAGGTGCCGCTGAGGCGTTCCTGCATGAGGTGGAGACCGATAAGAACAAGGGCTCGTATCTTGACCCGACCGCTGGGCGGATCACCTTCCAGCGGTTCGCCGAGACGTGGCTTGCCGCGCAGACGTTCGCCGAGTCCACACGGGAGTCCGTCGCGGGCCGGTTAGTTCGGCACATTTACCCGCATTTCGGTGACACGGAGCTGCGCTCGATCGGCCCAGCGATGATCCAGGCGTGGGGCCGGCGGCTACAGCAGCAGGGCCTGGCCGAGACCTACCGGCGGACGCTTTTCGCGAACGTATCGGGCATCTTCACCGCTGCGATCGATGACGAGCGAATCCGGCGCAACCCGTGTGCTGGTAAGTCGGTCACTCGGCCTCGTGGCGAGTACCCAAAGGTCGTTCCATGGCTCGCCGAGCGGGTGCACGCAGTCCGGGCCGAGATGGGGGAGCGGTACCGGCTGACGGTGGACCTCGGAGCAGGGTGCGGTCTGCGCCAGGGCGAGGTGTTCGGGCTATGCGTTGATCAGGTGGACTTCACCAATCGTGCGGTTCAGATCGTTCGGCAAGTCAAGATCGTGCGCAGCCGTTTGGTGTTCGGGCCGCCTAAGCATGGCAAAACGAGGGAGGTCCCCCTGCCTGACAGCATCGCCCGTGCGATCCGCGCGCACACCGAGCAGTTCCCGCCATTGGCAGTGACGTTGCCGTGGCAGCACCCGGCCGGTGAACTGGTCACGGCGCGACTGCTGGTGTGGACTCGCGAGGCGGCCGCACTGAACCGGCACTACTTCAACCACTTCCTCTGGAAGCCCGCGCTGCGGCGGGCCGGTGTGCCAGAACCGAAGCGGGCCGAGGGATTTCATGCGCTTCGGCACTTCTATGCCTCGGTGCTGCTCGACGGCGGTGAGTCGATCAAGGCCCTGTCCGAATATTTGGGCCACGCCGATCCGGGCTTCACTCTGCGGACCTACACGCACCTCATGCCGTCCAGCTCCGAGCGCACCCGCCGGGCCGTGGACGGCGTGTTCCAGCTGGCCGATCCCGAACATGCGGAAGGCCCGGAACCTGCGCCCGAGGGCGAGGACTCCGAGCCTCCGACGGCCTGATGACGGCCTGATCATGCATCCTGAACCCGAAACTGCAGGGCAGGGGACTTCACTGATCAGACGTCGTAGTAAAGGCCGAACTCGAAGGGGTGCGGACGTAGCCGCAGTGGATCGATTTCGTTCTCCCGCTTGAGCGCGATCCAGGTTTCGATTAGGTCCGGGGTGAAGACTCCGCCTTCGAG
>JALZDU010000191.1 GCA_030862405.1 Actinomycetota bacterium
GCGGTGGGCACGACTACCGCAAGGTCTACGCCGCCTACCAGGCCGCCACCCAGCACCACGGCCAGCCCACGGTCATTCTGGCCAAGACCATCAAGGGCTACGGCCTGGGCCCGCACTTCGAGGGCCGAAACGCCACCCACCAGATGAAGAAGATTTCCCTGGAAGACCTCAAGCTGCTCCGGGACGCCCAGCGCATCCCGATTACCGATGCACAGCTTGAGGAAGACCCCACACTGCCGCCGTACTACCACCCGGGACCGGACGCACCGGAGATCCAGTACATGTGCGAGCGGCGCCGGGCACTGGGCGGGTTCGTGCCCGAGCGACGCACCAAGTTCAAGCCCCTCGTGCTGCCCGGCGACAAGTCCTACGACGTGCTGCGGCGCGGGTCAGGTAAGCAGGAGGTCGCCACCACGATGGCGTTCGTCCGGCAGCTGCGCGAGCTGATCAAGGATCCCGAGATCGGGCCCCGCTTCGTGCCGATCATCCCGGACGAGGCGCGCACCTTCGGCATGGATTCGATGTTCCCGACGCAGAAGATCTACAACCCGCACGGGCAGCTCTACACCTCGGTGGACGCCGAGTTAATGCTGGCCTACCGGGAAAGCGAGCAGGGCCAGATCCTGCACGAGGGGATCAATGAGGCGGGATCCACCGCGTCGTTCACCGCGGCGGGCACCTCCTACGCCACGCACAATGAGCCGCTGATCCCGGTCTACATCTTCTACTCGATGTTCGGTTTCCAGCGCACCGGCGACGGCTTGTGGGCAGCCGGTGACCAGATGGCCCGCGGGTTCCTGCTCGGCGCGACCGCCGGACGTACCACGCTGGTCGGCGAGGGGCTGCAGCACAACGACGGGCACTCCCTGCTGCTCGCTGCGTCCAATCCCGCCGTGGTGGCCTACGATCCGGCGTGGGGCTTCGAAATCGCTCACATCGTGCGCGACGGGCTGCGCCGGATGTATGGCGATGATGGAGCGCGCGATCCGAACGTCTGCTACTACCTCACCATCTACAACGAGCCCTACCGCCAGCCAGCAGAGCCCGAGGACCTCGACGTCGAGGCCCTGCTGCGTGGCCTGTACCGCTACGCACCGGCGCCAGCACTGGGCCGCGACAAGCCGGCCGTGCAGCTCGCCGCCTCCGGAGTTGCGCTGCCGTGGGCGCTCCGGGCCCAGGGGATGCTGGCCCAGGAGTGGGGTGTGCAGGCCGACGTGTGGTCGGCGACATCCTGGACGGAGCTGCGCCGGGAGGCTGTCGAGGTCGATCGGCACAATCTGCTGCATCCCGAGGCCGAGCCCCGGGTGCCCCACGTGACCTGGGCGCTGCAAAAGGCCGCGGGCCCGCTGGTCGCGGTGTCAGACTGGATGCGTGCGGTACCCGACCTCATCCGTCCCTGGGTGCCCACCGACCTGGTAACCCTCGGCACGGACGGTTTCGGCTTCTCCGACACTCGCCCGGCGGCCCGCCGGTACTTCCTCGTCGACGCCGAGTCGATCACTGTGGCCGCGCTGGTGGCCCTGGCTCGCCGGGGCGAAGTGGAACAGTCCGTCGTCGCCGAGGCAAGCCAGCGCTACCGCATCGACGACCCGCAAGCCGCGGGCCCCCAAACCTCCGACCCTGGAGTGGCCTAGTTGCGGGCAGGGCGCGGGGTCGGCTAACCGGTGAGGCGGGCAGCCATCTCCCAGACGAGCACCTCGGCGCCGTTGGCTCCAGCGGTGACTCGCTGGCCACCGGCGGCGGTCATCCGGGCCGCGTCGCCGGTGTCGAGCAGACCGGTGCCCTCCAGATCCACTGCGCCGCGGGCGACGAACAGGTGCACGAACGCCGCAGCCGGCAATTCGACGCTTGCGCCCGATTGGAGCCGCGCGGCGTGCAGCGCCGCATGCTGCTGCTGAATGAAGATGGCCCGACGGTCCCGGTGAACGTCCATCCCGGACGCCACCACCACAAGATCACCGGATCCGGCATCAACTGGACCCAACTCGCGGTTGATGTCCAGTTGCTCATAGCTGGGTTCGATCGAACGGTTGTCCGGAGGCATCCACATCTGCACGAAATGCACATCCTGATCATGCGGCTCATCGTCTAAGCGCCAGGAGTCATTCTTCTCGGAATGCTGGATTCCAGTACCGGCGCTCATGCGCTGCGCCAACCCGGGATAGATCACCCCGGTGTTGCCCTTGGAATCCTCGTGTACCAGGGAACCGTCCAGCACCCACGTGACAATCTCCATATCCCGATGCGGGTGAGTCTCGAATCCCATCCCGGGCTTCACAACATCGTCGTTGCTCACCAGTAGCAGGCCGAAGTGGGTGTTGGCCGGGTCGTAGTGGCGCCCGAAGGAAAAACAGTGCCAGGAGTCCAGCCAGTCAAGGTTGGTGTGCTTGCGCTGATCCGCCCGACGCACGTCGACCTTGGGTTCGAGCTTCCGTGCCGGGCTGACCATCTTCTCTCCTCAGGCTTCGGGCTGTTCATGCGGTTCAAACACTACCCAGGTGGCCGCTGCAGCGCCGTGCGATGCTGGCCCCATGACCGTCCAGACCGGCATCCACCCGCTGCCGGCGAGCACCCTGCGCCGGCTGGGACGGGCATCCGGTGGGCTCGCCACGGCCAGCGTGGCCGAGATGGAGCGTCGCTACCCGTGGTTTCGCCGGCTGCCCGCCGATCACCGCGCCGGCGTTTTGCTGGTCACTCAGGCCAGCGTGGCGAATTTCGTCGAGTGGCTCAAGGATCCGCAGCACTCGATCAAGCTCACCATCGACGCGTTCCGCACAGCCCCGCGTGATCTCACCCGCTGGGTCAGCCTGCGCCAGACCGTCGAGCTGGTCCGGGTCGCCGCCCTGGTCTTCGAGCAACGACTGCCTGAGCTTGCCGCCGACGACGCCGAACGCGCCGTACTGACCGAGGCCTCGCTGCGCTACAGCCGCGAGGTCGCGTTCGCCGCCGCCAGCACCTACGCCGATGCCGCCGAGGCCCGGGGGGCTTGGGACGCCCGGCTTGAAGCACTGGTGGTGGACGGCATCATGCGCGGAGACGGCGAGGAGTGGCTACTGTCCCGCGCCGCGGCGCTGGGTTTGGACCCAGCGGCCCCGGCCACAGTACTGGTGGGCAACCCGCCTCCGGACGAGCCGCCGGAACTGCTGTCCGACATCCGCAGTCTCGCCATCCGCACCGGCCGGGGCATTCTCGTCGGCGTGCAGGGATCCCGCCTGGTACTGGTCGTCAGCGGCCGCCCTGACCTACCCGAGGACTCCATTCTGATGATGGAAGCCTTCGGCGAAGGTCCGGTGGTGATCGGGCCGACGGTGCCATCACTGGCCGAAGCTCATCGCAGCGCCGCCGACGCGTTGTCCGCACTGCGCGCCGTAGCGGCCTGGCCCGCGGCGCCCCGACCGGTACCGTCCGCCGACCTGCTCCCCGAACGCGCCCTGGCCGGGGACCCGGAGGCCGAACGGCTGCTGGTCGATCAGGTGATGCGTCCGCTGGTGGCGGCCAGCGGCAGCCTGATCGAGACTCTCGACGCCTTCTTCGACGCCGGCGGGGTCCTGGAGAGCTGCGCCCGGCAGCTGTTCGTCCACCCCAATACGGTCCGCTACCGGTTGCGCCGGATCACCGACATCACCGGTCGGGTGCCGGGCAACCCGCGAGATGCACTGGTGCTACGGGTAGGCCTCGCGGTCGGCCGGCTGGCCCGTTCCCGCGGCCTGTGGTAACGAACAACCACATACCGCCTAATTGGGCCTGGTCCCGGCAACTCGTTGTAGACACTCCACAAGAACGGTGGCCTGGACTTCGTGCACGTCAGCATCACGCAGTTTCCGTACCTGGTGTTCAGTAGAGCTGGTGATCGCGCTGCTTGCCCCCGGACAAGGTGCTCAGTCCCCTGGCATGCTCACACCGTGGCTCGCGCTGGAGGGTGCACCGGCCCGAGTTGCCGCGTGGTCGAAGGCGACCGGGCTTGATCTAGCACGGTTGGGCACTACGGCGGACGCCGAGGAGATCAAGGACACCGCAGTGACTCAGCCACTGGTGGTGGCGCTGTCGCTACTCGCGGCCGAGGAGCTAGCCCGCCGAATCGATCTGCCGGCCAACGCCCCGGTCGCGGGCCACTCGGTCGGGGAGATCACCGCAGCAGCGATAGCCGGAGTACTCACCGCGGACGAGGCCGTGGCTTTCGCCGCCATCCGCGGCCGCGAGATGGCCACAGCCTGCGCGCTACAACCAACCGGGATGTCGGCGGTCCTCGGCGGCAACCCCAATGAGGTCAGTGCGGCGTTGGATCGTTTGGGCCTGGACGCGGCCAACCGCAACGGTGCCGGGCAGGTCGTCGCTGCCGGCCCGCATGCCGCCCTGGCGGCGCTGGCGCAGGACAAACCCGACCGAGCACGGGTGACGTCCTTGGTCGTTGCGGGGGCGTTCCACACCCAGTTCATGGCCCCGGCCGAGCAGGCGCTGGCCGAGCACGCTGCCCAGCTCACCCCGAAGGATCCATCGCGACCGCTGCTGTCCAACGCCGACGGCGAGGTGGTGGACGAGGGCACGGAGATGCTGCGCCGACTGATCGCGCAGGTGACCAGATCCGTCCGGTGGGACTCCTGTATGGCCAAGCTGGGAGCCCTCGGAGTCACCGCAACCGTGGAGCTTCCGCCGGCGGGCACCCTGTCAGGCCTCGTCAAACGCGACCTGAAAGGTACCTTCACGCTGACCCTCAAAGATCCCGAGGACCTCGACCAGGTCGCGGGTCTGATCTCCGATCACTCCGGGAGCCCGGCGTGAGGCGTCGCCTGCAGCAACTGTCCCCGGGCAGCGGCGCGCGCATCCTCGGCTTGGGCAGCAGGCAACCCGAGCAGATCGTGACCAACGCTGACATCGCCGTCCGCGGGGTCGACACCAGCGACCAGTGGATCCGCGACCGGGTGGGCATCGTGGAACGGCGCTTCGCGCGCAAGGACGAGTCAGTGGTCGATATGGCGGTCGATGCAGGCGCCAAGGCGCTGGCCGACGCCGGGCTGGCCCCGTCAGACATCGACGTGGTGCTGGTGGCAACCTGCACCATGCCCTCGTACATACCCAACGCTGCCGGCCAGACGGCGGATCGGATCGGGGTCCGCGCCGCTCCCGCTTTCGATATCAACGCCGCCTGCGCCGGCTTCTGCTACGGGCTGGGACTCGCATCCGACATGATCCGCGCCGGCTCCGCCCGGCACGTGCTGGTGATCGGCGCGGAGAAGCTGTCTGATTGGGTAGACCCGATGGACCGCTCCACCTGCATCATCTTCGCCGACGGCGCGGGCGCGGCGGTGATCGGACCAGCGGCCGACCACGAGCAACCTGGCATTGGCCCAATCGCCGCCGGCAGCGCCGGGGACCTGGTGAATACCATCGTGGTGGCCGATCGCAACTCCTTCATCCACCAGGAAGGCCAGGAGGTGTACCGCTGGGCGATCACGAAGATCGCACCGGTGGCGCTGCGAGCGCTGGAACTGGCCGGGATCGCTCCGATCGACGTCGACGTGCTGGTGCCGCATCAAGCAAACCTGCGCATCGTCGAGGCCATTGCCATGCGCCTGCGGGCAGCCGGCGCCCGCGAGGACATGGTGGTGGCTGACGACATCGTCCAGTCGGGAAACACGTCCTCGGCGTCGATACCGCTCGCCTTGGACCACATGCGCTCCGAAGGCCGGGTCAGCTCCGGGGATCTCGCACTCCTGGTTGGATTCGGCGCCGGACTGTCCTATGCGGGCCAGGCGGTGATCGTGCCCTGAACCTCACGCTCCGCAGCGGACGAACACCCAGTGACGGATTGACTCAGTGACGGATTGACTCAGTGACGGACTGATTCAGTGACGGACTGACTCATTGGCAGATCAACTTAGTGGGCGAATCCACAGTGCGGGGGCCACCGGCTCCAATCGTCCACGATCGACCGAAAGGACTCATGGAGTGACCAACGAGGAGATTCTCGGTGTCCTCGCCGAGATTGTGAACGAGGTAGCGGGCGTGGAGACCGGCGAGATCACCCCGGACAAGTCCTTCGTTGACGACTTGGACATCGACTCGCTGTCCATGGTGGAGATCGCCGTGCTGGTGGAAGTCCGCTTCGGGGTGAAGGTGCCCGACGACGTGCTAGCCAACCTCAAGACCGTCGGTGACGCGGTGGACTACGTCGCCAAGGCCACATGACTCCTCCTGATGTTGTCGTCACGGGGCTGGGCGCGACCACTCCACTCGGTGGGGATGCCGCGTCGACGTGGGACGCGCTGCGCTCCGGCAAGAGC
>JALZDU010000216.1 GCA_030862405.1 Actinomycetota bacterium
CCGCCAGGCCGCCCAGCATCGCCATCAGCGCGGTGGCCCGGAAGTACCCCATCAACCAGGTCATCAGAAACCGGGAGCCGAGAAAAATGAGCAGGCTGATCCACAGTACGAAACCGCCCAGTTCGAGGCTCCCGTTGAGGGCCTGCTCGACATACTGGATCGTGAACGTCCAGGTGCACACCTGGGCACCGATGTTGAAGAACTGCGCGATAACGCCGAACCGATAACGTCGGTTTCCCCAGAGTTGCCCAATGATCTCGCCGCGCGGCCCTGCGCTGGGACTTGCCGGCGGAAATTCCTCCCGGATCGTCGGAGCCTTCTGGAACGCGATGGCGAACAAGATCACCAACAGCAGGATGGCCAGCCCGATGTAGGGCACCATGACCGCCTTCAGCTCCTCGGCCTGGATGGCGCGCAACTGCTCGGGCGTCACCGAGGCGCGATCGATTGGCGAATTCAGCTTAGGCAGGACGAGGACAGTGGCGAGTAAGACCCCGATATTGGTGCCGACCGGGTTGAACGCCTGCGCCAGGTTCAGTCGCCGGGTGCTGTTGGCTTCCGGGCCCATCGAGATGACATAAGGATTTGCGGACGTCTCCAAAATCGACAACCCGGCAGCGAGCGCAAACAGCGCCACCAGGAACATGGAGTAGGTCATGATCTCGCTGGCCGGGTAGAAGAAGAAGGCCCCCAGCGACGCCAGGGCGAGTCCGGTCAACACTCCAGTCTTGTAGCCGAACCGCTGATTGATGAACGCCGCCGGAAGGGCGAGCGCGAAGTAGGCCCCGTAGTAGGCAAACTGCACCAGCGAAGCCTGGAACGTGCTCATCGTGAATATCTGCTTGAAAGCCGCCACCATGGGAGCAGTCAGGTCCGCGGCGATTCCCCATGCGATGAAGCAGCAAATCACGACGGCGAACAGCACGATCATGTCCTTGTAGACCAACGGATGGGTGGTTCGGTCCGGTTGAGCGGTCACCCGACTCGCGGCCGCCGGCTGCTCGATTGCGCTCATTGCGGTCTCCCTTCGCCGCCCGACGTGCAAGCGTCACATCCCGTGGCCGGACGTCAGTGGTGGACCTCATACGGTCGGCAAGTGGCCACGTCCAGCGCTCGTCGCGTCGCTGGAGCAATCCCGGGCCGCGAGCAGCGCGTCGACCTCGGCTCGTGTCGGCGGGTTGGCACCCGGCCGGGAACATGTGATCGCCGCGGTCAGGGCCGCCGCCTCCACGACGCTGGCCAAGGTCGACTCGTCGATCGCCGCTACTGCTTCGCGGCGCGACCCGCCGATCAGGTCGGCCCGGTGCAGGGCCTCGAGAAGCCCGGAGGTGAAGGAATCACCCGCGCCGACGGTATCCACCAGATCAATCGGCACGGCCGGTCGGTACAACTCAACGCCGGCGGAGACGGCGTAGACCCCCACCCCACCGCGGGTCACCACCACAAGCGCCGGTCCTAACCCCAGCCAGTCCTGGGCCACGAGCTCATCGGGCTGGTCGGGATAAAGCCACCGAAGGTCTTCGTCGCTGACCTTGACAACGTCGGAAAGGGCAACCAGACGCTCGATACCCGTTCGCGCCCGCACCGCGTCCCCCAGCAGCGCCGGCCGTACATTCGGGTCATAGGAGATCGTCACCCGGCCCCTCGTGCGCTCCCGCTCGACCAGGTCTATGACGTTCGCGTTGCCGGGCGGAAGAGCCGTCGCCAGCGAACCGGTGTGCAGGCAGCGAGTCTCGATCGGCAGAGGCGCGAGGGCGGGCATGTCCCATTCGATCCGGAAGTCATAAGACGCGACGCCCGCGGCGAGCGTCGCAATGGCGAGGCTGGTCGACATGTCTTGAGCGGGACCTCCGTCAACACGGACGCCGCTGGCCCGCAGATGCTCGAAGACCATCTCACCGAGCCCGTCGCGCCCGAGGCGGGTCATGAGCGTCACCGGAACACCCAGCCGTGCCAGACCGAGCGCGACGTTAGCCGGACTACCGCCCGGATGAGCGACGAACGTCCGACCTCCGCGCTGGCCGACCAGGTCGACAAGCGCCTCCCCCACGACAACAAACATGCACATCACCACCCGGACCGAGCGCGGCGACGCAGGCACAACTCGCGCTCGGCGTGCTGGCGGGATGGATCGCATAGCTGACGGCGTGTCTCGTACTCACGCTGGCTATCACGCCCGCGCGTATGCGAGTCGCCCATGCCCAGTACATACCCGCTAAACCGCGCAGGCGACACCACCAGTCGTGTCCCGGATCACGCGGGCCCGGTGCACTGAGCAGGAACAGCCCCGCGGTGAACACCATCGCCCGGGTCCGACCAACCGCGCTTGCCCACCATCACCGGGCGTATATCACGGTCTGGTGCAGTAGCCGCTGCATGCCTTGTACCAGCATTGTGGGCAGCAGGCGGCGCGACCGGATCTTCTCCAGGTCGGCCAGGGTCGGCCGGCCACGGCGAAGCGGCTGGGCCAGCAGCGTCGCAGCGGCGACGGCGTCTTGCACAGCCAGGTTGA
>JALZDU010000220.1 GCA_030862405.1 Actinomycetota bacterium
TGCATAGCCTGCGCCGACTCCTCGGGCGGCGCGTCCAGCCGGGCCCGGAACACCGGATCGGACAAGTAGTTGGCGATGCCTTAGGCATGCGAGAACGGCAGGTGCGCCAGCTGCAGATCGCGCGGTCGCCAGCTCAACGACCAGGTGTCCACGGTGACCACAATGGCTCGGTATCCGGCCGCCTCTGCTCGGCCGACCAGCGACTCGGCCAGCGCCGGGTCCCGCGGCCAGTACAGCTGAAACCAGCGGCTAGCATCCCCAGTAGCGGCTGCGACGTCTTCCAGCGTGGCCGATGACACTGTGGACAGCACGCTGACCAGTCCCAGTTCCGCGGCGGCGCAGGCGACCGCGAGGTCAGCGTCCGGATGCACGAGGCCCAGTGCCCCGATCGGTGCCGTGAGCACCGGCGCCGTCATTGGTGTGCCCAGCACGGTGGTGGACAGATCCCGCTCGGTGACCCCGCGCAACATCCGCGGCACGATCCGCCATCGGGCGAACGCCTCGCGGTTCGCCGCGACGGTCCGCTCAGTGGACGCCCCACCGGCCACGTACCCGAACGCCTCAGCCGGCAGTACGCGCTGCGCCGCAGCTTCCAGCCCGTCGGCGGTCATCGGCAACTCCGGTCGCTGCCCGGCCACACCACGCAGATAAATTTCCCTTGACACGTCACCGAAATGGGCCACATTGGGCACCATAGAGGCCAGTCCGGACGTCGGATAGCCAGCTCATCATCGCGGTCAAAGGCCAGTGGTCAAGCTCGGTGGTGTGGAACTGATCCGGACGTCAGTACAGGTGGTCAACCGCGCGAGCCTGCATTGCCGATTCAACCGGACTCCGAGATCGATCACCGTTTGGACTGGCGATTCCTCGATCTGCGCATACCGCTCGCCACCTGCTCTTCGAGGTGCACAGCAGGTTCCAGCGCGGCCTGCGCATGCGTTGACCGTGGTAAACGATGGGCACGGCAAGGCAATCCAGCGGGAACACCGGTACGACGTACTCCTAGCACAGGCCCAGGAATGGCAGCTACATCCCTAAAGGGCGCCCAGCAACAGCCGGCACCCATCCAACCCGGTCACCTGCAGCGTCCACTCCGGACGGATGAAGTGTGACGGCTTGAGAAGCAGCCGTATCTCAGTGGCCGCCACGCCGCGCCTGGCATGGGTGTTGGCGCCGTCGGTGCGGTAGCCCAGCTTCTCGCTGATCCGCAGTGAAGCGGGATTGTCGGTGAACGCCCCGGAGCGCGCGGTGGTGGCCCCGAGATGATCGAACGCCAGCAGCAGTACGGCGGTGCGCATCTCGGTACCGAATCCCCGGCGCTGGTGTGCACAGCCCAACCACGAACCAGACGAGACCTGCCCAATGATCGGGAACGCCTTGGCCGACAGTCCCTGGGCGCCGATGACCTGGCCCTCATGGCGGACCAGGAAGTTGACATTCCAGTCCGATGCGGTCAGCCGCGAGCGCGCACCCCAGTGGTACTGCATGATGCCGCGCACGAGATCGTCGGGGGCCTGGTCGGTCCAAGGAAACAAGAACGGCATTTCGTGCGGCGGGTGCACGCCGCACAGCGCCAGCGCCGCCAGCTCGTACAGTCCCTCGTCGTCGTCCGGGCGCAGCGTCAGGCGTGGGGTGCGCAGCACCAGATGCCGTAATGGCCAGGGGTCGGGCATATCACCCACGGTGCCACGGGTTACCGTCGGGCACCGTGCGCGCCATCACCATCACCCAGTACGGCGGCCCGGAGGTATTGCAGCTCAGCGAGCAGCCCGATCCCACACCAGATCGCGGCCAGGTATTGATCGACGTCGCCGCGACCGCGGTCAACCGGGCTGACCTGCTACAGAGACAGGGCCGCTACGCCTCACCTCCGGGTGTCAGCGAGATCATCGGGCTGGAGTGCGCTGGCACGGTGGCCGAGCTCGGCGAGGGTGTGTCCGGGTGGCACGTCGGTGACGAAGTGTGCGCGCTACTGGCTGGTGGGGGCTACGCCGAGCGGGTCGTCGCACCGGCCGGGCAGGTGATGCCGCTGCCACCCGGAGTCGATCTGATCACCGCGGGTGGCGTGCCAGAGGTGGCGTGCACGGTGTGGTCGACGGTGGTGATGCACGCCGGACTCACCGCTGGGGAGCTGCTGCTCGTGCACGGCGGGTCCGGCGGCGTCGGTACCCATGCCATCCAGGTCGGCACCGCGCTGGGCGCCCAGGTCGGGACCACGGCGTCGGCGGCTCGGCTGCCTCGCTGCGCGGAGCTGGGCGCGCAGATTTTGATCGACTACCACGAGCAGGACTTCGCCGAGCAGCTGCACGGCCGTGCTGACGTCATCCTGGACAACATGGGCGCCAGGTACCTGTCGCGCAATCTCACGGCGCTCGCCCCGGACGGCCGGCTGGTGGTGATCGGTCTGCAAGGCGGCACCGTCGCCGAGTTGGATCTCCGCGCTCTGCTACCCAAGCGGGCCAGCATCGCGGCCATCGGGTTACGCGGGCGACCGGTGGAGGGGCCGCACGGGAAGGTGGCCATCTGCGCCGATGTCGTCACCCGGCTGTGGCCGATGTTCGGCGACGGTCGGGTCAAGCCCGTCGTGCACGCGACTGTTCCGCTGGCGCAGGCTGCGCAGGCACACCAGATGCTGGAGGCCGGTGGTGTCGTCGGGAAGATTCTGCTGACCACTCACGGTTGAGCGGGCAACTCGTGCATAAAAGCGCGACACACCGGGCACCCGAGCAGGACACGCGAGGTCTGGGCGGGTGGGGGAGGATGGACAGATGAGCGAACCGGATGAGCAGCAGGTCATCGTAGTAGGGCCGGACAATATCGCGGTGCCAAGCGGTGATTCCGCCGAGCATGGCGGACCGGACGTCGCGGACATGGTGGAGCAGCCCGCCAAGGTGATGCGGATCGGCAGCATGATCAAGCAGCTACTGGAGGAGGTACGCGCCGCGCCACTGGACGAGGCCAGCCGCAACCGGCTGCGGGAGATCCACCAGTCCTCCATCCGCGAGCTGGAGGCGGGGTTGGCCCCGGAGCTGCGCGGCGAGTTGGAGCGGCTATCCCTGCCGTTCAGCGAGGACGCCACCCCCAGCGATGCCGAGTTGCGGGTTGCACACGCTCAGCTGGTTGGCTGGCTGGAAGGCTTGTTCCACGGCATCCAGACCACGCTGTTCGCCCAGCAGATGGCCGCCCGGATGCAGCTGGAACAGATGCGCCGCGGCCTACCCGCCGGCGTGATGCCACCCGGGATGCAGCCCGGCAGCCCACCCGCAGAGCCCGGAACCCGAGGCACTGGCCAGTACCTCTAACCCGGCGTGTCGCGTTCCCCTGCCGGTGTGTCCCGCTCAGGTGCACACCGTGTCGGCGGATGCGGCCGCCATCGGAGTACCTTGTGCCCCTTCCCCGCCCTCCCCGTACGAGGTGTCTCATGACCAGCGCCGTGCGCCCGCTGAACTGCATCACACCCCCGCACGTGCTCCGCAAGCTCCTCGACAGCGACGAACCGGACATCCGCGAAGCCGCCTTGAGCACCCTGCTGAGCAACGCGCGGCTACGGGGTGAGCGAGCGGTACGAGCATCGTTCGCCGGGGCAATCACCTCCCCCACCGGCGGCCGGCGCACCATCTTCGATTGCCAGAACCGTACTTATCTCCCGAGCGCAGTGCTAGCTCGATCGGAGGACGGACCGGAGTCGGCCGACAGCTCCGTCAACCGGGCATTTGACGGGCTCGGAACTACTCGGCACTTCTACAGAGACGTCCACGGGCGTGACTCGATTGACGACCGCGGGATGCGTCTGGATGGCTACGTTCACCGCGGCAGGAACTACAACAACGCGTTTTGGGATGGCCAGCAGATAGTGTTCGGGGATGGAGACGGGAGGGTCTTCACCGATTTCACGGGATCTCTCGATGTGATCGCTCACGAGTTGACGCACGGGGTCACCGAGCACACCGCTGGACTTGAGTACCACACTCAATCAGGTGCCCTCAATGAGCACATGTCGGACGTTTTCGGTTCGCTGGTCAAGCAGTGGTCAGGTCAGCAATCAGTCGAGGAAGCGGACTGGCTGATCGGAAGTGAGATATTCACCCCGGGCGTCGAGGCAGACGCCCTGCGCTCGATGAAAGCCCCCGGAACGGCATACGACAACAGCCTGTTCGGCAAGGATCCGCAACCCGATCACATGAGCGGGTTCGTTGAGCTGCCGGACACTGAGGAAGGGGACAACGGCGGTGTGCACATCAATTCCGGCATCCCCAACAAGGCGTTCTACTTGACTGCGGTGGGTATCGGCGGCTTCGCCTGGGAAGCTCCTGGGCATATCTGGTATGAGTCCCTAAAGGCATCGAGTGCGAGAACCCAGTTCCAGGAGTTCGCGGATACCACCTACTGCAAGGCCAGGGAATTGTACGGTGCACGCAGCACCGAGCAGCAGGCCGTGCTGGCCGCGTGGCAAGAGGTCGGAATTCAGATCAGCGGCCTAGCGGCGGCCGCAGGCGCTCGGGCAGGCGGCAACGGTGTGGCGGCGCTGACTCCACCGACCAACACTCTGGCCCCCCGGTGACTGCGCGAGGGTGTCAGGCCAGCGCGCCGGTCGTGGGATGAAGGTAACTCTGACGACGCATGGCGGGCTGGCGGCGACGATCAATCTCGGCCTCCCACCGCGCGTCGTCAACACCGACAACCTTCCGGAGGCAGCTGCGGAGGAGCTGGCGCAGCTCGTGGCGGCAGCCAGGGCTGCCGAACCCGTGAAGGCGCCCGCCGATGCAGCAGGTCCCCGACGCGCTCCGGACGAGATGAGTTACACGATCACCCTGGAGAACGGTGATCATCGGGTTGTCCTCACCGCCACGGACACCACGATGTCACGAGAGTTCAGCGCCCTGCTGGACTGGCTCGAACAACATTTCGCAGATGCCTAACCCGGCGTGTCGCGCTCCCATGCACGTTGTGTCGCGGTGTGGTGCACAACGTGCCCAGACGAATTTGGCCGCAGCACTCCGCCGTGGGTGAGCGCGCCTGCCTAACGTGGGGTTCGACACAGTGCCGATGGCCGCCCGGCTCCGGTCCCTACCCGCCCAACTAAGTTCCGCCAACCTGAGGACACCAGCACCCGCAACCCGAGAGCCCGGCCACCGCCCGAGTACCCTCGCGGATCGTGCAGCACACTGCGACGGCACCCGAAATTTCGGAGGCCCAGGCGCCGTCGTCTCGTAGCTGGGCGCGGGCAGTCGGCGATCTGGCGGCGGGGTGGCGGCAACGTGAGCTGTGGGGACACCTGGGCTGGCAGGACATCAGGCAGGGCTACCGGCGCTCGGTGATCGGCCCGCTGTGGATCACCATCAGCCTGGCCGTTCAGGCGGTCGGGATGGGCATCCTCTACGCAGCGCTGTTCAGCCAACCGCTGCACTATTTTCTGCCCTACCTGGCCGTCGGGCTGATCATCTGGCAGTTCATGGCTGGCTGCATCAATGAAGGCGCTGACGTCTTCATCCGCAATGAGGGCTTGATCAAGCACCTGCCGGCGCCGTTGAGTGTGCACGTCTTCCGGCTAGTGTGGCGGCAGCTACTGTTCTTCGGGCACAACGTACTGGTCTGGCTTGCACTGATCCTGATCTATCCGAGGCCGCTCGGGTGGAGCAGCCTGCTGGCGTTCCCGGCACTGGCGCTGATCGTGCTCAACGGGGTCTGGGTCGCGGTCCTGATCGGGATCATCGCCACCAGGTACCGGGACGTTCCGCCGGTGACTGCCAGCGTCGTCACCCTGATGTTCTTCATGACGCCGATCGTGTGGGACTACGAGCAGCTCCGGAATGCACCCGGCACGGTCGGCGAGCGAGCCCGCTGGGTCGAGCTCAACCCCTTTCTGCACTACGTCGAGATCCTGCGACGCCCGATGATCGGTGAGTCCTTCGAACTCCGGCACTGGGTGGTGACCCTGGCTATCACTGTGGTGGGGTGGGCGGTGGCGCTGCTCGTCCTGCGCAACTACCGGGCCCGAGTCTCCTACTGGGTGTGATAGCACAATGGTCTCCATTGACGTGAACGGTGCCTGCGTCGACTTCCCGATCTTCGACGCGAAGACGAGGTCACTGAAGAAGGCTCTGCTGGGCACGATGGGGCGAGCCGGCGGCAAGATCGGGATCGACTCCAAGGTTCCGATCATCGAAGCACTCCGCAACATCACCCTGTCATTGCGCGATGGCGACCGGGTCGGCCTGATCGGGCACAACGGGGCGGGCAAGTCCACCCTGCTGCGGCTGCTGTCCGGGATCTACGAGCCGACCAGGGGTACCTCGCGGATCGCCGGGAAGGTCGCCCCGGTCTTCGACCTCGGCGTCGGCATGGATCCGGAGATATCCGGCTACGAGAACATCATCATCCGCGGGCTGTTCCTCGGCATGACCCGCAAGCAGATGGAGGCCCGCACCGAGGAGATCGCCGAGTTCACCGAGCTCGGCGACTACCTCTCGATGCCGCTGCGCACCTACTCCACCGGCATGCGGGTGCGCCTCGCACTCGGCGTGGTGACCAGCATCGACCCGGAGATCCTGCTGCTCGACGAAGGCATCGGCGCCGTCGACGCCGCGTT
>JALZDU010000181.1 GCA_030862405.1 Actinomycetota bacterium
CGCCAGGACGGGCCAGCCGGCGTGGTGCTGGCCGGGGCGGCCTGGAGTCGGCAAGACCCGGCTAGCCCGGGAGGCGCTGGCGCTGGCCGAGCAACGCGGTGCGCTGACCCGGTGGGCAGTGGCCACCGCCTCGGCACGAGCGCTGCCGCTGGGCGCGTTCGCGGCGATCCTGAGTGTGGTCGGCCCAGACCCGGCCCGACTGGTGCGTCAGGCCAGGGGCGCGCTGCTGGCCGGCGCCGGCAAGGCCGGTGTGGTGCTCGGGGTGGATGATGCACACCTGCTCGATGAGCTCTCCGCGCTGCTGGTACATCAACTGGTGCTGCAGCGGGCCGCGAGCGTGGTGCTCACCTTGCGCACCGGGGAGACCGCACCGGATGCGGTGACCGCGCTGTGGAAAGACGGGCACTTGTCGCGGTTGGAACTGCAGCCGCTGTCTCAGGGTGAGACCACCACCTTGGTAACGGCCGCGCCGAATGGGCCGGTGGATTCGGTCACCGCGCGCCGGCTGTGGTCAATCACCCGGGGCAATGTGCTGACCTGCGGCAGCTAGTCGACAGCGAGTTGGCGGCCGGTCGGTTACATCAGGTTGCGGGGTGTGGCTGTGGTCGGGCACGCCGAGGCTTTCGCCGGGACTGATGGATCTGCTCTCCGCTCGGATTGGCCAATTACCCGACGCAGTGAGGGTTGTCGTCGAGATGCTGGCCTTGGGTGAGCCGCTGGGCGTGCCGCTGCTGGTGGGGCTGACTGATGCGGTGGCAGTGGAGCAGGCCGAGGCGCGGGGTCTGATGGAGCGGACACGGTCACGAAAACCAGTTCTGATGACGTCGCCGCACTGGAGCTGGCCGCAATGCGCTCGGTGCTCGATGCCTTCCTCGGCCGGACGGTCCAGTCCGCCGATGCCGCCGCCGCGGTGCTTGCCCATCCGCGGTGTCCCCCGCCCGCGGGGCAGTTGGCGACGTAGGCGCTGGTTGCGGCCTGCGGGGTGCAGGGCCGCCTTGATGGGCTTGACGAAAAGTGCAATGGATTGACGCCCGCGCTGACGCGTTCGAGACCGGGCTGCACCAGGCGGCCATTGTCGGATCGTCGTGGGTCCGGGGGCTGCTCCTGGCTGGTTTGCTGGATCGCGCCGATGATGCCTCGCGGCAATACCGCGAGCGCTGCGAGGGCGCTACCGGAATCGCGTATCTAGTTACCAGCGCCATGTGCGGGGCGGTGGCCCGGGCCCGCGGGCAGATTCGGACCGCGGTGCGGTTGTTCGGTCAGTCCCTTGCGGCCGGCGCGGATACCGGCGTGCAGGCCTTCACGCTGCCTGTGGACCTGCCCGGTGCGCTCGGGACGGCCGGTGACGTGACCTCCGCACGCGACGCCGTGCGGCGGATGAGCCCCGTTGCGCAGTATCCAGGGTATAAGCATGTGGGATCGGAGTTTCACCTCGTGAAGCGTGGGTGGCCGCCGCCGAGGGCAGCATCAGCGAGGCCATCGCACTAGCCCGCCAAGCGGCTGAGCTGGCCGCGTCGCAAGATCAGCCGGCCGTGGAGGTAGTCGCGCTGCACACCGCGGTCTGTTTCGGGGACCGCACGCTGGCCGACCGGCTCACTGAACTGGCCACCCAGGTCGATGGACTCCGCGCCCCCGCTGCCGCCGCGCATGCCGCCGCGCTGGCCGCCGACGACGGCGCCGCCCTGCACTCTGCGTCCGTCCAACTCGAACAGATGGGGGCTTTGCTGTTGGCCGCTGACGCCGCTGCCCAAGCCGCCACCGCGCACACCCGCCATGATCAGCGGGGCTCCGCCCAGACCGCCACCGCCCGCGCGCACCGGCTGGCGCAGGCCTGCGAAGGCGCCCGCACCCCGGCCTGGCCGCGTTGGCCACCCCGTTGCCGCTGACCCGCCGGGAGCGGGAGATCGTCACCCTGGCCGCCGGTGGGCTGTCCAACCGCCAGATCGCCGACCGGCTGGTCGTGTCGGTCCGCGCCATCGAGGGCCACCTCTACCGGGCTTGCGCCAAACTCGGTGTCTCCGACCGCAGCGAACTCGCCCCCTTACTGCACGGCGACTAACCCCTGCTGGCTAGCCGCCGCGCGAAATCCGAGTAGTCGACTACTCGCATCGCCGCCCCGCACTGCGCGCATCATCAACTCACCGGGCATCAGTCCCCCGGAGCACCGGCTCCGGGCGTCCCCGGCGAGGAGCACAGTGATGGCTAGCGGCACGTCGACGGTAATGGAAGAGCGTATTTGAGGTGGCCGCGCCCGCGGCTGAGGTGTTTGCTGCGGTGACAGACGTCCACCGCATGGCCCGCGGAGCCCCGAATGCTTCGCGGTCTGGGTATGGCGCAAGCACGATGGCAGGCCAGCCCGGTTTATCGGATGGAACAGACACGGGCTGCACGTCTGATGTCCAGCTGCCGCGTGCGCGTGGCGGATCCGAATTCGGAGTTTGCGTTCGACGTGTCCGCGCTCGGGTTTCCGGTAGCTCGGTGGGGGTATCGGTTCACTACTACCGCGGGCGGCACCGAGGTCACCGAGTACTGGATCGACAAACGTACCCGAGGGGCCCATGTGTTAGGGCGGATCTTCATCGGCAAGGCATCGAAGATACGCGAGGAGATCAACCGAGACGGTATGCGCCAAACCCTACTCTGCCTCAAATCCGAGCTGGAATCCGGTCATCAGAGCTGAGCGAGCAGAACTCATCATGAACAAGACAATCGGTGACCGCGCCGCCATGCTCGGCACCACCATGGCCAGCATGCTGACCACCCGCGGTTAGCCCGCAGCACCGACCCTGACATGAGCAACGAAGTAGTAGCCGCCCGGCAATTGGAACGCGTCGAGGCGATGCGCCACTTGCCGGACACCTACTCGTTGGCTTTGCGTCTGCGCGACGCAGGCCTGACCAACGAACTCATCGCGAAATGCCTGGCCGTGGAACGACAGGCGCTGGATCTGTTGTTGCAAGTCGCCGAGGCCAAACTAGCCGCGATATTACGGTGCCAGCAGGGCAGATAGAACTCATCGGGCAGGCAACCTGAATATTCGGCAGGAAGACAAAGGCATGGCTACAATCCACCGCGGGCGCCATCTCGCTGAGATCGAGGGTGATTTCGTGGTGTTTCTTATTGGGGCCCGGTTCTTGCTGCTGCACCCGCTGCGGGTGTTCCGCGACCTCGGCGGGCGGCGCAGGGGCATGAAGGCGATGCTCGATCATCTCGTCGCGCACCCGGAGAAGGGCCTGCTGGGCTACACGATGGGGCTGCCGGTG
>JALZDU010000398.1 GCA_030862405.1 Actinomycetota bacterium
GTCCCCATGCCGGGGAGTGTCGTTACTACGGCTGAACTGCGGCGACGTACCGGCAGGCATCGGCTCATGCGTGCTGGTTGCGTCGTTTCCGCTGACGGCTCGCTGACGATGCTTATGTTAAGGCTCAGTCTGGAAGGCTGCGCCCGGTGGCACACTCTTGGCGCGGTGTCCTGGTGTCCCTGATAGGGCGGCCTTTGGGTTATGAGCGACGTGATCAGCGTCTCCCCAGTAGCGCCACGTCCCCCCAGTACTGGCCCGGATCAGCGAAACCCAGCGCAGCGGTGTCGATTCGTCTCACCCGTTCCAACCCCACGCAATGCAAGCTGTTTACAGATCCGTTACCACCTTCGATGACCGCAGGTATTCAAGCAGGCTCTGCGACCGACGGAGATGACGACCAACCGAATACCGGCCTACCTACGGGTGCTCGGTGAGCTCCCGCCGGCCGAGTCACCGCGCCCATCGGCGGGGTCAAGATTCCAGCTGACCCAGCGTGTCGTGACGCCACCAGCGTTGTTGGCCGGTTTGAGAGAGAGGAATCGGTTCTTTGGACTGGTCCCACGTGGCGTACCTCACTTCACAGCGTGCAGGTTAGCGTCGTGTGCGCGGTGGACCAGGGCGATGAGGCTGGTGCGGTTGCCAAGACCTAACTTGCGGTAGATGCTCTGCAGGTGTTTGTGCACGGTACGTTGACTGATCGCCAGGTTACGGCTGATCTCACGATCCGTGACTCCTCCGAGGATGTGTTCGACGACTTCCCGTTCACGTGCGCTCAATGCTGACAGACGGTCCAGGGCTTGTTCGACCTGTTCGCTGTGACGCCCGAGACTGCGGACGGCCGCAGCCAGTGAGGCAAGGTATTGGCGGCGGGCCACAGCCTTGGTCAGATGCGAGGTGACGAGTTCGGCGACGGCGCGGTCCCGGTGGGAAAACCCCAGGCGGCCGCGGTTGAAGGCCAGCACGGTGCCGTGCTGATTGCCGATTTGCGTCACGCAGAGCAGCTGGTCGTTGAGCCTGTAAGGCCGATGGAAGTCGGTGTACAACGCCAGCCTGCGCAGCGTCGGCAGATCAGCGAGGTCGGTTAGGGCAGCCGAGGTGCCCAGCGTCAGCCGCCCGCAGCGATAGGCAGTGAATCCCGGGTGTTGGCCGAACACGGCGTGGAAGCCTGGTAGGCGGCTGACATCGGCCTCGACCGGCTCACTGATGGAGCTCAGCAATCGCCTGGTGGTGTGATCGATGCGGCTGTAGAACAGCGACTCACAGGCCATCAAGCTACCCAGCTGAGTTAACACGTGGCCGGGCATCTCGGCCTCACCGGCGTTGTCATTAAGTGCGTAGACGACGTCCAGGACAGCTCGCAGGTCCTTGGCCGCCAAACCGGGCATCAGACGTCTGCCTCCTCATATCCCCTGAATGGACCGGCGTGTGCACACACATGAGGTCGCTCGTGGACCCGCTGATACCCCATCGCAAGACCCCACCCGGCGAGCTGCGTCACGTCGCGGCCGGGGAGCATTCCTGATGGGCGAGCACCCCAGCGGCCACCTAAATGCTGCGGCGCCGTGCCGTCACTGCGACGGTCAGCGATCTGCGGACCGTGCTGCGATCAGCGCTGTCCTCGGCTGCTCGGGAGGAGCTTCCGAGTTCAGGCTGAGGATCAGGTCCTACAGCGACGCACCAGGCTCAAGGATGAAGTCACTTAAACCTTCCGGCCAGCTGTGCCAGGTCGGTGAGCCGATGGCCGGATCCACCCACGACGTGACTGCCTTCCGCGATACCCCAACGCCCCGGCGTGCTGTCCTGCTGGGCCGCTGGCCGGTCGGCTAGGCGCCGCCTGCGCCGCAGACAAGTTCGGCACACGGTGGGCTGCCACGCACAATTACGTAGTACGCCCTCCGGTCACGTTGCGCTCTTTACTCATGCCTCGGAGACCTCCGACGGCGCCTCGACTTACGAAAGGACAGTCATGGCTACGTTACCCGTGCCCGGCGTACTCAAGCCGCCGCAACGCTGGTTTTTGCCGCCATCGCTACTCTCGTTGGCCCTACGGCCGAAGCCGGAGCACAAACGGCCCAGTGTTTGGTGAACGGAAGTGTACGAACCGGGACAACGATCACCGGACCGGAGGCCCCGATCTCATTGAATGCAGGCTTGCGGGCACTGAGGGTCGCACCATCAATGGGCTTGGTGGTGACGACCGCCTGATCGGAAGCGCGGGTAACGACTTCATAAATGGTGGACCCGGAAGTGACGTCTTACTCGGCGGTGACGGTATTGAGTTTTTGAGCGACGTGGGTGGTGCGAATAACATGTTCGGCGGCTCGAGCATCGACATCATGACAGGCGACACGGACAGTGACACCATGTTCGGGGACTCTGACGGCGACACAATGTTCGGCGGGGGAGGCACTGATCTTCTGATTGGCGGCGAGGGCGATGACTTCTTAGAGGGTAACTCTGGCGGGTCTTTGGTTTTGGTCCCTTTGTCGACGATTTCGTCATTGACAGACTCAATGATGCCAACGGTCGTGACACGTGCCATAACGGCCGAGGTGACGTCAGCACCAATTGTGAGACGGTTACTTCCGCAACCCCAAGCGTTGAGGAGTAGTCATAGGCGGACGTCGATGCTGAACTGGTCATGCTTCCTCGACTAGTAAAATGACCGAGCTCATCAGGGCTTGGCCATCAGCGTTTCCACGCTAACGCGGCAGCTAGAGTCGAGCAAAGAGCTAGAACTGGTTGGCGAGGTCTGACGACGCAAGCAGCACCCCTTCACTACCTGCAAATCGTACGTAGACGGGCCTCATCTTCGGGTTCATATCCAAGGGTGTCCATGGTCGTCCATAGCCGTTGATGTACCAACTGATGTAAGTCAGGAGGCTCTCTAGTTGCGGGCTCTGACGGACTGTGTGTCACCCGCCGAACATCTGATTCTGGGTCAGGTGTTTTTGGCCAGGCTCCTTACGTGGCGTGTCCGGATCACAGAGTTTGCGCGCTGGGCTGTGTGGCATCTGCCGATCCTGGCGCCCAGCCCGACTACACGGCGGCCGGTCGCAGGCGATCGCCAACCCAGTGGCGTTGCTGTAAATGCTGTTGAGTGTCGTTGACCTACGGGTATGTGCCCACGAAGATACATGGAAGCGCCAGGATCACCTCCGGTTTAAATGATGAATCCGACATTTCAGGTGCTGTGTCAACGAGTATGTATTAGATGAAGGCAAGATGGTCATGGCGCCCAAACCAGCGAGTAAGGCGTACCGCGATCAACAGCGGGAGCGTCTGGTCAGGCTTGGAGTGGAGGGCCATCAACTCATCGAACAGGTTGTGGTGGATCTGATTGGCTGTGGATGTCGGCCACGGGAGGCCTGGAGGCTGGCCTATGACCTTACTCAGGACGAGGTTGCTGCGCGGTTCAACCAGGTTAGAGGTGACCGGGATGTGCGCATGCGGGGCAGTCGGATTTGTGAGTATGAGAAGTGGCCCAGGGGAGGCGTTCGGCCGTCGGTACGGGCACTGAAGACCTTGGCGGCCATCTATGGAACCACCTGGGATTGTGCTTGTCGACGTCAACGACCTGGAGGGGATGCCGGCGTGCGATCGGCAGGCATATCTGGACATTAGTGACTCGCGCCATAGTGATTCGCTGGATCTGTCAATACCGCGACAGCGCCATGGTCGCCTGGGCGTTTTGCACCGCAGCTGGATGACCCGCAGCCTGACCCGCCGATCGCTGCCGAGGAATCAATAGCCGTCCGCGGACGGCCGCCCATAGCGTCACCTGGATCCTCATCCGAGCGCTCAGGTGGTGGGCTGCCCGGGGAGGTCACGCACTTCACCGGGCGGGATGGGCCGATGGCGCAGTTACGTGCTCAACTCGAGGAACATGGTGCCCAGGCCACGGGAGTGAGTATCTATGCCATCGATGGCATGGCGGGCATTGGTAAGACGGCGTTCGCGCGGCATGCCGCCAGGGAGCTTGCTCCGCGCTACCCGGACGGAGCGATCTGGGTTGACCTGTATGGCCATACCCCCGGTATGACGCCACGTGAGCCTTTCAGCGTGTTGGAACAGATGCTGCTGCAACTCGGTATGCCACGAGAGGTAATCAAAGCCGACCTGGCCGAACGCCAGGCCCAGTGGCGATATTACAGTCAGGCCCGGCGCATGCTGATCGTGCTGGACAACGCATTCACCAGCGACCAGGTGCTGCCGTTACTCCCGGAGGCGCCCGGGTGCCTGGTGCTGATCACCAGTAGGCGCAAGCTGACCGGCCTGACCGACGCCTTCCCGCTATCACTGGATGTGTTGGGGTGGGAGGAGGCGGAGCGGTTGTTCAGCACGCTGGCCGGAGAACAACGCTGCGAGGACCGTGATGCTGTTCGGCAGATCCTGGCCGCGTGTGGTCGCCTGCCACTGGCGATCAGGCTCCTCGCCGGGCGGCTCCGTCACCACCGCGGTGAGCAACTCGCCGACGGCGCAGCTGATTTTGCCGACCAGACCGCGGCGTTGGATGCCTTGGTGGCCGACCATCTCTCCGTGCGGGCACCATTCGAGTGGTCCTACCGGCTCCTGAGCGAGCAGCAGCGTGGGGCCTTTCGCCTGCTGGGCTGGCATCCCGGACCCGAGGTCACCCTCGTGGTGATCACCGCGATGGCTGAGGTGTCACCCTCGTTGGGCAAGCAGCTCTTACGCGAACTGGCCGACCATAACCTGCT
>JALZDU010000409.1 GCA_030862405.1 Actinomycetota bacterium
TCGTGACAAAGATCCAATCAAGAAGGTCACGGTTTCCAGCCATAACGGCTCAGGAAGTGATTGACAAGCCACTTAATGTAGGCGATAGAGCCTTGTTCATTCCTTACTTGGGCAGCCAAGCTCCTAAAGTGTGAACGGTCCTGTCTCGCCATGTATGAGCGACGGCCTTCCGTGAATACTCTCAGCCCTCGCAGACCGTCAGTCCACTTCGCGAACTCGCGGCGCATTATCTTTACCTCCTTCACTAGATCTGGCAATCCTCTTGGCTCAATTGAAGTATCGGCGTAAATCGAGAGGTCCAGTGGATACGGGGGATCCTCGTACAACTCACCAATTGTGTCGTGGTACCGCAACTCTACTGAATACTGCATCGGATGACCCTCGTGTTTTGCTCGAGCCGGAAACGAGTCGAGTAGAATTGCAATCTTCCTATTGGGTGTGCAATCATTGGAATAGGCTTAGTGAACAGTGGAGACTCGACGAGTTTGACTGTGTCAACAGACGACGAAAGTGGTTGATCAAACTTGATGATCACATCCCGCGCTATCGTTGTTCCAATATTGCGAATCGCAATGTAAATCAAGAACCCACGAAATTCGAAGTCGACAATTACATAGGGTCGAGACTGTTCCTTGCGTAATCTTCGCGCCTCTAACGCTTGCGTCAGTGCAATTGGACCGGCCACAAAGACCGCCACGATAATAGCAACCCAGGCTGCCGCTGCTTGCCAAGCAGCGGCATCTAATCCCCACAGTGTTGGCTCCATGATCGGAACTGTAGCGGTCCGCCCTGACGGTTACGGCTCCCAGGATGCCCCCACCATCCTGGCCCGCCTCAACGGTCGAGATGCCCGGTCAAGCCGGAGCCGTGTCCCGCGCCAGCCACCCGGCAAGCGGAGCGAGCCTGCGACCGGGGAGCGCAGCAGGGGTGATCGCGATGCGCGTCCGCCGCTCGGTTCAATCCCATGATGAGCCGGTTGTCTGAGGCGTGCCCGGACGTGTCCCGACTCCCGTCCAATAGCCGACCCCGTTTTGACCCTGCTGTGCTGCCCTGCCCTACCTTTTGGGCTTGACGTTCGTCAGACGTAGCTCATCAATGGCGAGCTGCGTCCTGAAGGAGGCGACATGGCGACCGACGCGGTTGTGCAGGTGCTCGAACTGATCGGCCACGCCGATTGGAAGGCAGCTGTCGTCCTTCTGCTCGTCTTGGTGTGGCCGTGGCTCCGCGCGCATGTCCGCGCGGGGAGCGTGCTCGTGTGGGATCGGAAGCTGCGTCGCACGTGCATCCCGGCGGACAAGCGCCGCGGCCTCGTCACCGATGCGGCCGAGAGGTACATGCTGCCGCCCGACAAGTCCGCTGCCGCTGATCGCGGGCAAGAGGTCGGCTAACCGACCCCGCCGACTGTCGTGCCGCCCACCGGGTCACCGGTGCCGCCGCGAGCCTCGGCACCGGACCGCTTCGGCTGCTTCGGCTTTCCCAGCAGCTTGCCGGGCAAGCGCGCTTACGCACCTTATCCGCGCAGGCGGCGATCACCTGCATCGGCGAGGTCAGCGTCCCGGTCACGGGCCTATTCTCGCCACCACCCCTGACAATCCCGCAGCCTCCGGAGCCTCCACGGAAAGAAATCCGTGCCGTGCGACGAACGGTCGAACGCGACGGACGGCATCAGGGCGCGGTTCACTCCAGACGGAGGAAATCGATGGTCATGGCGCGGGCATTCTCTGCATCGAGCATCACAGTCCGGGTTCCCGCCCACATCGGGCCAGTCGAGGAATGAGCGCCATTCCTCGACGGAGCCCACTTCGGTCGCCAGGTGCTGATCACCGTGTCGAGCCGAGAGCACCTGTCCGCCCTGGGACACCCCTCCACGTCACCGACGAACTCGCCCGCTGAATGCGGGAGTGGGTGGCGGCACCGACACTGAGTGCCCATGACGACGCCGAAGCAGCGCATGCTCGCCGGGCAGCCCTACCGCGCCGACGACCCGGAGATCGCCGCCGACGGGCTGCGCGCGGCGCTGCTCCTGCAGCGCTACAACGCCAGCTCGCCCGCGGAGCCGGAGCGACGGACCATGATGCTGCGGGAGCTGCTCGGGGCCGTCGGTGAGGGGACCGTGCTCCGCCCACCGCTGCAGTGCGACTACGGCTACCAGACGATGATCGGAGCGCGGACCTTCGCGAACTGGGGCCTGGTCCTGCTCGACGTCGCGCGCATCAGTATCGGCGACGACGTGCAGCTCGGTCCGGGTGTCCAGCTGCTCACCGCGACGCACCCGGTCGAGCCGGACCCGCCGCGGGACAAGTGGGAGGCCGCCGCGCCCATCACGCTCGGGAACAACGTGTGGCTCGGCGGTGGGGTGATCGTGCTGCCGGGCGTGACGGTCGGCGCCGACACGGTCGTCGGCGC
>JALZDU010000447.1 GCA_030862405.1 Actinomycetota bacterium
GAGTACGTGTGGCGGGAAAGAAAGCGTTTGTACTGGGGAGAAGCCGCCGCGTGATCGGGCGATGTTGAATGTTCATCCTGGGGAGCAGCCGTCGAATAGCTGGGGAGAGAGCGTTTGCGCTGGGGAGAAGCCGCCCGGTGATCGGGCGAAGGAGAGTGTTCGTGCTGGGGAGCAGTCATCGCATAGCTGGGGAGAGAGCGTTTGCGCTGGGGAGAAGCAGCCCGGTGATCGGGCGAAGTAGAGTGTTCGTGCTGGGGAGCAGCCGCTGGGTAGTAGGTTGCATCAATCTCCGCTTCACCGACCAGGCCGAGAATATCAATGACCTTGAGACTGACCGTCGCGAGCTTCTGTGGTTCGGTCACTGCAGTAATCGGTGCAGCCATTGAGGGCAGGATCTTTTTCACAGTCACGGTCGAATCGTGACGTGGCTCTAGGCTTGGCCCGTGATCGGTACGCCATGCGTAGTCGTACGGTGGGTCGGTGGAGTCGGTCAGTGTGGCGTTGAGCTGGACAATGACGGGCATGCCCGGTCCTGTTTGACGTGAAATTGTCGGTTGAATAATGGTAGGTTTTGGCTTCGCCTTCTCGAGGGTGAGCTTGAGACGATTCCCGTCCAGCGGTACGGCGTATAGCGCAACGAGGTAGCCATCCCGTACCGCCAGCTCCACGGCTGGTGCGTCCGTGGAGGAACCGGTGCCCGGGATCAGGAAACGTTGAAGCAGTTTCTCGGGGGGCTCCGGCTCTGTCCGAGTTCGTCTTGTCAGTTGGGATGGGCGTGTGGCTGCGTAGAAGATGCGACGGATCAAGGTTGCCGAGGCCTCGGTGATGAGACCTGCGTTCGGTGGCTGCGGTCCAGGAGCGCTCAACCGCACGGATAGCTGTGTTGACGAGGTAAGTGAACACTGCACGACGGAGTCGACCATGACGGTCGACTTGTCATGCCACAGCTGACCGGTGAGGTGGATGTTGTCCTCATTGGTGAAGGTCATCGTGACGTGCATCCAGCTCCAGGAGACAGGGCCATCGGCAAGCTGGGCGGTTCCGGTGGCGAGACCCCGGGCGCAGAGCCAGCTGAGCACGCTGTTTAGACCCGTCTCGCTCCACGCCACTGCGGCGTTTGCTGCTGGCTTCACTAGCAAATTCGTCGACCATGGGCGCGCGGAAGTCTTCGCCGCGCAGCGCATGGCGAGCGTGAGCGATTCGCTTTGCGGATCGAGCGAGACGGCTGTATCTGTGAGCGTCAAACCGTTTGTGACCTCATCGTTGTTCCTCGCCTTGAGGCGCAGTGGGACCGAGTCCGGTAGGTAGCTGAGGGGCATGCTTGCCAGCTGCGCCATCAACAGCGTGGAGAGGCTGGGACGAAGGATTGTCTGTTCGACCGTGGTGTCGACCCAGGAAAGCGGTTTGTCGTCCCCCTTGTAGCTGAGCTTCAGGTCGGCCAGATTGAGGTCCGACGGGGATGGTGCCGTCAGAGTCACCATTGGTTGGTTGGCTTTGGTAGCGACCACTTTAGGCTGGCAATCGGCGTGGATGTTGCCTTCCATCGTCAGGTTGATACCCTTTATTACGTGCCGTGTGCCACCCTTGACATCCGCAGACAGTCTCAGCAGGTCATTGGCGAAGTCGAGTTTTGGATTGTCCCAGAGCGCCTTCATTTGAAACGGATGAATCGATTGCGCGATAATTCGAGAAACCGGAGTGGTCAAAGAGAGGTTTCTGAAGATCGATTCGTTAATGGTACGAGTCTGCACGTCCCGCACGACGTTATGGCGGAGCTGAATTACAAAGTCATAGTCGTCTTGCATTTGATGCTCCTGCAGTTGTCACAAAAAACTGGCTCTCGGTCACGAACCTTGGATGGGGTCTTCTGGCCGTGTGCGCTCCTGATCGCAAGTGATGCACTGTGGGCAAGGAGTAACCGCAGTCTGTAGTTGTCGAAGTTGTGGGATCCGTGTCCGGTGCGGTGGGTAGCGTCAATCCATAGGTTGATTGCCTCGTGAGGGTCGTTCGAGGCGCCGTCGGCGTCGAAGTAGGCCAGGAGCTCGATGTGTGAAGCTCCAAGGAGGACCCAGGGCGCGGTCTCGGTCACCCGACAGACCCGCGCGTTAGCGATCATGGCTTCGGTCCGGACGCCGCACTCGGGAGCTTCCTCAATTCGTAGACCCTTGACCGGAAAGGTCATCGGATGCTCCGTTCTCCCCTGTCACCTACTCATCGGAGAGGGATGGCAAAGCGTTAACAGGAAATTCATGTAACCACTAGTGAATCTGAACGATGCACGGCTAGGCGACCCGCGCGTACGAGCACAGGAACCGTCTCAGGTGCGCGCTCGCTTGTTGTGTCACCTCCGCTGCGAAGGCTGTCCCTTAAGCCGTGATTGCGTGCCTGCTGTAGCTCAGAGTTCGAGTCTTGCCTGTAGGGCCTCGACGACCCCCAAGCGAACAAGTCAAGATCTGTGGCGGCACGTCAGTCGTCAAAGCGGTACGAGCCGCGGCTGGCCATGTGGCCCAACGAGGTGGTTGCCTTCTCGGCGACCTATGGCGCCTGGCGTGGGTGTGCCCGCGGGGGACGGAGGCTGGGCGGTCCACAGCCCTTGACTGCGCGGACCGCAGCCCAGGATCGAGGACCCGCTGCTCCGCGAAGATCATACTTGTCGAAACTCGACGGGAACCTCAAGCGTCAGCTGATCGACCCGGACCGGCTGCTGTGCCGGATGTTCTGAGCGTCCCGATGAGCGGGCACTTGCGCCGTGACCCACGAGTCGACGGCCGCGTTCGGAGACGACATCGCCCTCAACCGCGCCGTCGCCCGCACCAACCTCGCCGACCCGAACGACGTGCCCGGCACGCTGGTGCCCGAGATGACGCGGGGCATGCCGCTCGAGGTCGCCCCCCGCGGGCGGGGTAGGTGTGTCCAATGCGGTGTGGGAGAAGCCTGGTTGCTGCCGGACGTGGAGCGGCGCCGGGAGATCATCCAGCCGATGTCACGCCCTATGCGGCGCGTACCTGACCCACGGTGAGACGTATCTGGCTGACGACGAGAATGGTGTCGCCGTGTTGTTGCCGCCCCACACAGCTCCTCACACCCGAGCAGGAAGAGGCGTTCGGTCAGGCGCTCGTCGACCTGGTCGCCACCGACGTCGACCTCGTTTTCCAGATGGAGGAGACGTTCCCCAGTACCATCCCGATGAGCCGCTCTATTACTCCAGTTCCTGCCACGATCCCGGCGTTTCAGGGTCGGGGCATCGGGTCGACGTTCCTCGCAGAGATGCTGCAACGGGCTGACAGCGAAGGGATGCCCGCCTATCACGAGGCCACCACGCTCGCAACCGAGCCCTCTACGAGCGTCACGGCTACGTGGCGCATGTGGCGAGAGCCTTGATAGTCAGCAGGAACCGTCGGAAGAAAGTGAGAGGCTGCCGCACACCGGTCGTTGACCTCGTGCGCACAAGCTACACCGGCAAAGCCGGTGGTGACGCGGTTCGTCATCGAGGGATCACGGTATTTG
>JALZDU010000457.1 GCA_030862405.1 Actinomycetota bacterium
GACCACGGCGATGAGCACGTCATCGGGAGGGTGGAAGGTGACCAGCTGGGCCACCATCGAGCGGGCCAGCTCGCGCGTGGAGACGTGCGCGCCGGAGATCGCGACTGCCGCGAATCCGCGAACCGACAGTGAGATCGGCAGGTCGGGCACGAGGGAATGGGCCCGGACGAACTGGCGCAACGCCAGCGTGGTGATCGGTTCCAGCTCGTCCACCGGACCCGTCTGTGGCGCCACCAGCCGGGTGGCCAGCCGCTGCGAGCCCCGGCAGATCCGTACGTGGCAGAAGTCCACGTCGCCGCTGCGACGCTCCCACATCCGCCGGCTGCTCGCGATCGACCACAGCGCGGCGGGATCGGGATGGGTCCACTCCAACGCCGCGCGCTGTTCCAGCGCCGCCTTTCTGGCGCGTTCCCGCATCTGGCCCAGGTAGCGCAGGTAGTCCTTGCGGTCCTCATTCATCTCGGCCTTGGCCTGGCCACGCCCGCGGCCGCCACCAACGAACATGCCGACGGTCGACACCAGCATCATGATCGGAAACAGCAGGAACACCGGGTTGCTCTTGGCGTCCCCGGTGGTGAAGACGAACGCCACCATGCCCAGAACAGCCGCGATCATCACGACCGGCAGGATCTTCTGCACGATGTTGCCCGGCAGGACCCTGGGCACCTCGGGTGGCGCTTCGAGGTGTACCTCACCACCGGGCATCTTCGGCGCGGCCAGTCGAGGTGACCGCCGGAACTGCACCGTGCTCACGCCAGCTGACCTCCGCACCCTCGTGGGCGAGGCGACACCCTAGCGGTTCCTGGAGCTGCCGGCCGTCGAGCACTTCGCCCTCATCGATCCGCTCTCAGCCGCCTGGTCACACGTCCTCGCTGCTCTCGCCCGGGATAGACCCCCCTTGAGCGGTTGGGCACGGTCCGCATGGATACTCCACCGCACCAAGAAGGCCGCCGTGACCCCGCACCGATGTGCATACCAACGGTCGGCGGGCCGAGCGAGAGGGTGCAGCGGTTGCCAACCATAACCAATGGAGTTTCCGCGGTGCGGCCGTCGGTTGCTGGGCTGACGGTTGCGCCGTCCACCGTGTTCAGCAGGGTGACAGTGGTGGCACCGCGGACACGCATCGACCTGGCGCTACCGTCGGACGTCGCGGTGGCGAACCTGCTTCCCATGGTGCTTGAGATGGCCGGTGAAGCTGCTCCCGACGGGGGCAGCAGGCACGGCGGCTGGTGCCTGGCCAGACTCGGCGGCGACGCGATCGATCCGGACCGTTCGCTGAGCTCGTTGGGGATAGTCGACGGCGATCTGCTGCAACTCCGGCATCGCTGCGACAGCCCTCCGCTCCCACTTTTCGACGATGTTGTAGAAGCCATCGCGGTATCCGCACCCGACAGTTACCGTCCATGGACCCAGCACACCGCCCGCACCCTCGGGCTGGTCGCGGCGGGTTTGGCGTTGCTCGCCGGTGCCGTTGCGCTGTTTCGCGCCGGACCCGGCGTCAGCGTCGCCGCCGTCGCCGGCGCAGGCGCGGTAGTCGTGCTGGTCGCGGGTGCGGTGATCGCCCGGGTGTACGGCGAAGCCGGTACTGGCGTGGTGGTGGCAGCGGCCAGCGTGCCGCTGGGCTTCGTCAGCGGGCTCTATATCGTGCCCGGCAGCGTGCAAGCGGAGAACCTCTTGCTGGCCTGCACACTGGCCCTGGTGCTTGCCATCGCCTCGATCATGGCGCTCGGTGATGGCATCACGGCTTTTGTGGCCAGTGCTACTGCCACTGCGCTTGGCGCGCTGGTCTTCCTGGTCGCCACCTTGATCGATCGTCCTGACGCGGGCATCGCCGCGGCGGCCGCAGCGGTTGCGCTGGGCAGTATCTCGGCAGTGCCGCGGCTGACCATCCAGCTGTCCCGACTCCCGATGCCTCAGATTCCGGGTAGCGCTGAGGACCTGCAGCGCGACTCCGGCTTTCCGGACTACGTCGCGATCGAGCGCCGGGCAGGCCTAGCACACGAGTACATGACCGGAATGATCATTGGATCCGGTGCGGTGGCGGCAGCGGGTGCGGTACTCGCCTCGACCGGAGGCGCGTTGGGGATCGTGCTTGCCGTGGTGGTCGCCGCCGTCCTGCTCTTGCGGGCGCGCTCCTACGCCAACGGTAGCCAGGCAACCGCGCTGCTGGCCAGTGGGATGGTAGCGGTGGCCGGGCTGCTGGCCGGGTTGCTCATCACGGCCAGCCAAGCCTTGTTGCTGGCGCTCTTCGCCTGCCTCCTGATGCTCGCAGCGCTCGCTCTGGCACTGGGAGTGGTGCTGCCGAGCCGCCGGTTCTCCCCGGTGCTACGGCGCTCAGTGGACGTGATTGAAGCGATGCTCATTGCCGCGGTGCTGCCGCTGGCACTGGGTGTGCTGGACCTCTACAACACCTTCAGGGCGCTGTGAGGGCAGTCGCCGGTCGTGGTAGGTCACTGCTCGTCACCAGCCTGGCCGCGTTGCTGTGCATGACGGGTCCGGGGTTGTCGGTTGCCGCCGAACCGGAGATCCGGCCGCCAGGCACGCCACCTGCGGTGAATCCGGCGGCCCTGCCCACCCCGGCCAGCGTCAGCGCGCTGCCCTACATCGTGGACAACCGGGCTACCCGGCAGACCGGCCCGGTGCAGCAGCAAGCTGACTGCCAGCGGCAGGCAACCGCCAACGTCGAGGCCGAGCCGGCCGGCCAACGGCGGCTACGAATCCGGCAGGCACAGCAGTTCGCGACCGGACAAGGCCAGCGGGTGGCCGTCATCGACAGCGGCGTGCAGCCACATCCAAGGCTGGCCGGCAGGTTGATCGACGGCGGGGACTACATCGAGAACCGCAGTGGCCTGTTCGACTGCGACGGCCACGGCACCGCGGTGGCCGGCCTCGTTGCCGCGGCGCCTGATCCGGCTAGCCGGTTCGTCGGGGTGGCCCCGGATGCGGAGATCCTGTCCATCCGCCAGGCCAGCACCTCTTATTCGGTACCGCTACGCCAGCTCGACACCGGCCAGGAGATTCGAAGCCGGGCCACCGGGGATACCGTGAGCATGGCTCAGGCCGTGATGCGTGCGGTGCAGCTGGGCGCAACGGTGATCAACATCTCGGAAGCTGCCTGTTTCCCGGCCGAGCGCGATCAGGTCAACGCCCCGGACCTGCAGGCCGCCGTGCACCACGCGGTGGAACGCAATGTCGTCGTGGTGGTGGCCGCCGCCAATGCCAGTGATACCTGCAAGCAGAACAGCCCTGGTGTGGTCACCACGATCTCGTCACCAGGCTGGTTCAACGACGACGTGCTCACCGTCGCCGCGACTGACGACAATGGCGATGCGGCGGATTTCTCGATCCGCGGACCGTGGGTTGATGTCGCCGCACCAGGCACCGGCGCGGTGTCCCTGTCTTCGGCCGGACCGGATCTGACCACCGAGCTCATTGACGCCGACGGCCAAGCGCGCCCGCTCGACGGAACCAGCTTCGCCACGCCGTATGTCGCCGGACTCGTTGCGCTGGTCCGCGATCGGTTCAGCCATCTGTCCGCGCGTCAGGTGATGCGTCGCATTGAGCAGACCGCACAGCACACCGCGGGCCCCGGTGGGCGCAGCGAGGAATTGGGCTACGGCATGGTCGACCCAGTCTCTGCACTCACCGCGGTGCTGCCCGAGGAACGGAGTCCCGATCCGGCCCCGGTGAACCCAGCCAGGTTGTCCGGTCTCGGTCCGCCGCCGGTGGACAGCACGCTGCCGCGCACCGTCGCGCTGGTCGGCTCGGCCGCCGCACTCGGCTGCCTGGGACTCACCCTAATCGTCACCCGCACCATCCGGCGCCACAACCGCATTCAGCGGGCTCAGCGGGGTTAACCGGCCCGGTATTACCCCGCTGAGCGCGCTGAATGCGCCGGGTCGCTCAGCCGCCGGCGCGCTGCTGGCGAGCTAGCTCAGGGTTGAACAGCTCCAAGGCCCGCTGAGGGTCCAGTGGCGGTCCGATGGGGAGCAAGCCCAGGATGGACTCGGGCGCAGGCGTGGTGATCTCACCAAGGCCC
>JALZDU010000460.1 GCA_030862405.1 Actinomycetota bacterium
TGCAGGTAGCTGACCTGGGTGACTGTTGCACGGTGGGCGAGAAATTCGTAGGTGGGGGCGGTGGGGGGCTGCCGGTGCCTTGCAGACCAGACAAGGACTCGCCCGTAGCTGCTGGCGGTGGTAATCCATTGACCATCGGGACTGGTGGCCACATCCGTGACGAAATCGGCTTGTTGAGGCAATGATCCCAGCAATGATCCGTCAACGAGATTGTACGTCCGTACCTCTTTGTCCTGCGAGATGATGACGGTCTGCGCCCGTTCGTTGACGACAACTTGCCGGATGTCGTTGAAGCCGTCGATCGAGTACCGGACGGGGTCGGACCCAGTTTGCCAGTTCCACACCACAATCGAGGGCTTCACGCCCAATGACAGGGAGAAGCTCACGACGGACTGTGCGTAGCGTCTGAGCGCATGTACAGCAGGGTCGAGTGCGGACGACTCCGCAATGTTAGTGCCGGTTTGTGCGTCCCACACTCGTAGCTTCCGGTCTTGTCCAGAGGTAACGATGTGCTGCTCATCGGCTAGGGGCAAAGCGTCGTAAACGACGCCCGGCAAGCGCGCAACCTGCTTTCCGGTTGCGGGATCGTGGGTTGTGGCGACCCCTGTACCGGAGACGACGAGGACCAGACCGTTTGCAGCGGACCCGATCCATTTGACGGCTCGTGGTAAGCCTCCGTCGCTCTCGATATCGATGTGTCGTCCAGTCGCGGTATCGATCACTGCCACCGTGCCCTGGTCGGTCCCGAGCGCGAAGCGCGACGCGTCCGGGTTGAGGGCGGCCGCCGTGGGCGTGACGGTGCCGCGCAGGCCAGTCGCCCTGACCTCGCGTTGCACGGCGCCGTTGTCACCGATGACCCGGATAATGCCGTCCCGGTCGTAGGCGACGGCGTGTCGAGAGTCCGGCGTGCTGTGCATGCCAATCATCATCGGATTCGGTCCAGCAACCACTTGACTGCGCGGAAATGAGGCTGAGGTCAGCACCGCCGAACGGGCCTGCTCATTGGCGTTGACCCGGTAAGCATCAATCGCATACTTCAGACTCTGCACAGGGTTATAGCCAAAGGTCGTGGCTGCCTGCGCAAGATACGCCTGTTGTCGCGCACTACGAACCTGGTTGGCCTGATAGGCGGAAACGCCCAGCACAACAACAACGACCAACATAACGGCTAAAATCACCGTCAGCCGTGTCCGGCGCAGCTTGCGGCGGGTAGCCTCCGCCGCGGCTCGGGCTTCCTCCCGCTCGGCAATGAGGTCCCGCTCACGGCGGGCAGCCTGCGCGGCGGCTCGGGCTTCGTCCCGCTCGGCGATCAGGCGGCGTGACGCCTCGGCCTGTTGCTGTTGAGCCACATAGCGGCGGCGCCAGTCGAGCACCGCAGCACCCATGACGTCGTGGAAGATCTCGTAGCGGGGCGGCCCCGCCACCCCGACGGCCGGGGGGACCGGCCGCAGGATGCGGTGCGGCCCGGAGCCCAGCGTTTCGAAGAGATCCTGTACCGCGCTCACCGGTCGCCCTGACCACTCAGCGAGGTCCTCAGCAGTCAGCGCAATCTTCATTCCCGACGTTGTGACCAAGTGGTGGAACACGGCGGCGGCAACATCGATCTGCGCCGGTGACAGGCCCGCCATGACGTTGTCGAGGTGGGTCTGAACTATCGTCTGAGCCCCGCCCAGCTCCTCCAGCGTGCTCTGTCGAAGCCGCGACGATCCGGTGGCACGTTCCTGGTCCCACAGGCGGATCAGCACGAGTTGAAGGAAGGGAGTCTCAATGTCCCCACGGTCATCTGATGCGGGCGCCTCCGAGACGAACCCGTCAGGTGCCAACCCCTCCGATGCCACCTGCACATGACCGGTGCGGACCTGATCCAACAGGGTCGTGATCAGGCCGGGTTCGATGGACATCGTTTGATCGGGCGCCACGACGCGGTTGTAGCGATCAAGAGGGCCCTCGATGGCGGCTTGGGCTGCGTCGCGGCTTAGATGCGCTAGCCGCAGATAGTTGTCAAAAAGGTGCGGCACCCGCCCTTCGAAACGATCAAGACCGGCGAGTGCGTCCTCGCGGATCGACAGCAAGACGTGCACCGGCAAGTCGCGGGCGCTCAGGATCCGGCCGAGCTCAGCGGTCAGTCCTTCCTCACCGCGATCCATGGGGTGGTAAAGCAAGTACTCCTCGAACTGGTCAAGGATCAGGTAGATCGCCGAGACCCTGGACTGGCGCAGTACGTCGCGAAGCCAGGCGATGCTGAGTTGGGGGGCAGTGGCAGCCTGCTGCACTGCGCCGGCACCGGTCACTTGTGACACCGCATCAGTGACCGCCGCCGCGATGGTCTCAAGTGGGGCATCGCGCCAGGTGTTCACATACGCCACTGCCGTGCCGGGGACGCCTAGGTCGTCATAGGAGCCGTCATCGAGGTGGCGAAGCTGAGGCAGCACGCCTGCACGCAGCACGGAACTTTTGCCGACTCCACTTGGGGCGTACAGCAGAGTGAGCCGCGACGCGGTGAGGTTATCGACGATGAGTTCGGACTCGCGCTCCCTGCCAAAGAAGTACGCTGCATCCTTCTCGTCGAAGGGCATCAGCCCGACGTACGGGCACTCCGGCACGTCCTGGTCGGGCGCGTCCTGTGATCGGTGAGGAGGTCTCGTGGCGGAGGTCACGGCGTTACCACTTGTTGGTCAGGGAGTCGTTGTTCGATGGCTGTGACGAAGTCCTCCACCCTGACAGGAAGGATATCGACGCCGCGTTCATCCCACGCCGCGCGGTCGATGGGGTCCGGGTTGTCCTGCATCGCCCAAGACTTGAAGTTCTTGCCCTCCTGCTCCCCCCACAACCGGTAGAGCATCACCCGGAAATTCCAGTCCCGCAGGCTGTAACCCAAAAAGAGGAAGTGGCTGGTCCGGAGCTTCGCTGCAAGCTTGACCGGAAACAGACCGGCGACATCGGCGCGGGTGATGTAGTCGATGTAGTGATCTTCGGTGATCACGAAGCTGTCGGCGCCGTGGATCCGGTCCACTGCGCCGTGAATCTTTGCGATGATGGTCCGTTGGTCGAGCCGGAGATCGGCGTACTTGTTCGGCACTCGGATTACGGCTGGTTTACCACTTGCGGGGATATGGCGGAAA
>JALZDU010000474.1 GCA_030862405.1 Actinomycetota bacterium
GACTCAGCCTGGGTGACATTGCGGACGTAGAGCAGGATGTCGTCCCTTTCCACCGTGTCGATCTCGGGGGCGTCCACACGGTACAGCCGGCCGGCCCGGACCACACCGAGCACGATGTCGGGCAAACGCCGGGGCGAGCCACCGACCTCGTCGGGCTGCACTGTTCGTTGGGCGATGGCCAGCCCGGCCTCCGGGGTGAGCAGGTCCTCGACCAGGTCGACTACTGCAGGGGTCTTGGTCGCCATGCCGAGCAGGCGGCCCGCGGTCTCGGAGGACACCACAACGGAGTTGGCGCCGGACTGTCGCAGCAGATGCACGTTCTCGCGCTCGCGCACCGCTGCCACGATATGCGCTTTCGGCGCCAGTTCCCGGGCGGTGAGCGTGACCAGCACCGCGGCGTCGTCTCGACTGGTGGCAACCACCACGGCACGGGCCCGAGTCACTCCCGCCAAACGCAGCACGTCGGAGCGGGTGCCGTTGCCATTCACCGTAACTAGGCCACGCGCGTTGGCGAACTCCAGCGCGCTGGGGTTGGTGTCGACGACGACCACAGCGGTGGGCTCGGCCTCGTCACCAAGCATCGAGCTCACCGCGGAACGGCCCTTTGTGCCGTAACCAACGACGACGACGTGATCGCGCACCTTGCGCCTCCAGCGTTGGATTTTCAGCGCCTGCCGGGACCGCTCAGTGAGGACCTCCAGGGTGGTCCCGACCAGCACGATAAGGAACAGCACCCGCAGCGGGGTAATCACCAAAACGTTCGCCAACCGAGCGGACTCGCTGACCGGGGTGATGTCGCCGTATCCGGTCGTGGACAGCGACACTGTGGCGTAGTAGATGCAGTCCAGCAGGGAAAGGCCGTCTTCGTTGACATCGCGGTAGCCGTCGCGGCCGAGGTAGACGAGGAGCACCGTGACGGTGAGCGCCAAGGCGGCGCCCACGACCCGGCGCCCGATCGACGCTCCCGGGCCTTGCCGGCTCTCCGGGATCCGGAGGACGCCCACCAGCGCGTGAGCCGGATGATCGGTGAGGCGCTCGAAGGTGCCCCCGGCTATTCGCCTCATGAACGCAGCGCGCCGAGCAACCGCCACAGGTGTGCGGCCGCTTCTGCACCACGGTGCAGCAGGCGCAGCTCCGAGCCGATTGATGGAATCGCCAACCAGCCGGGCAGCTCATCGAGAAAGCGGTCGGTCCGGGTCTGGACGGCGGCACGCTCGGAGGACTCGATACTCACGGAGTCGGAGCCTAATCGCAGTACATCAGCCTGTGATTGTGCTGTCCATCGCCGACTACGTCGGCGGGCGAGCCGAGCAGCGCCGCGCGGGCGGTACCACAGAGCCCCAAGTGCGCCCCTGATACAACTCGTGGGCGTCTTTGTGGGACCTATTGGCGGCTTGCAAGTCCATCGAGACCGCCTTCTGGAACCATGTTGCCTCTGGACGGATGGCCGCTGGCAAGGTCGGGGTTGGACAGCGCAGCCATTGCCATCCGGTGCAGCAGCGCGGCCACCTGTTGCGGATCGGAGCCGGTGGCGCTGTGTGGCGTGGAGTTGAGCAACCCGAAGGCCCCGTGGACGGCGATCCGGGCGGCCTCGGCGGACAGCTCGGGGATGAGTTCGCGCAGCGTGTCCACCCAGATCTGCAGGTAAGCCCGCTGCAGGGCGCGGACCTGATGCCGCACCTGCACGGGAAGGTTCGCCAGGTCACGATCCTGCACGGTGATCAGCTCGGGATGCTGCAAGGCGAAGTCCACGTGGAACTCGACCAAGTCGGTCAGGGCCTGACCAGGGTCGTCAGTGCGAGCGCGAGCGCGCCCACCATCGAGCAGGTACTGGCTGATGCCGACGAGCATCTCGGCCAGCAGCGCCTCCTTGCCCGGAAAGTGCCGGTACAGCGCAGGCCCGCTGACGCCCACCGCAGCACCGAGCTCGGCGATGCTCACCCCGTGGAACCCGTGCCGAGCGAACAGCGTGGCGGCGACGTGCAGGATCTGCTCCCGCCGGGTCGGCGTGCCGCCCGCTGCCGAAGGGAGTGCCATGCGCAAGACCGTAGCGGCCGATGTTAATGAGCGCTAACGTGGTTAATGAGCGCTAACTGCGACGCGGGGAGAAGGGAGCGACGATGGACGTACTGGCCGGCCACGTCGACTCCGCAGACCCAGCCATTCAGGCGCACGCCGCAATGGTCGCCGACCTGCGCCAGCGGCTCGCGACAGCCCGGCTGGGAGGGCCGCCGAAAGCTCGAGAGCGCCATGTCGAGCGCGGCAAGCTGTTGCCGCGCGACCGCGTCGACGCGCTGCTGGACCCGTCCTCGCCGTTCTTGGAACTGTCCCCGCTGGCAGCTACCGGTATGTACGGTGACGAGGCCCCGGGCGCGGGGATCATCACAGGGGTCGGGCGGGTGGCCGGTCGGGAATGCGTGGTCGTCGCCAATGACGCCACCGTCAAGGGCGGCGCCTACTACCCGATGACGGTCAAGAAGCATCTGCGTGCCCAGGAAGTGGCGCTGCACAACCACCTGCCCTGCCTCTACCTCGTCGACTCCGGTGGGGCCTACCTGCCCGAGCAGGACCAGGTGTTCCCTGACCGGGAACACTTCGGCCGGATTTTCTACAACCAGGCGACGATGTCCGCGCGCGGCATCCCGCAGATCGCGGCGGTGCTCGGTTCCTGCACCGCGGGGGGCGCCTACGTGCCGGCGATGAGCGATCAGGCGGTGATCGTCCGCAACCAAGGCACGATCTTTCTGGGCGGCCCGCCGCTGGTGAGGGCAGCCACCGGTGAGGTGGTCACCGCCGAGGAACTCGGTGGTGCAGACCTGCACTCCCGCATCTCCGGGGTCACCGACCACCTCGCCGACGACGACGCGCACGCGCTGCGGATCGTCCGTTCCATTGTGGAGACTTTCGGACCCCGTCCACCCCGGCCGTGGGAGATGATCGCCACCGAGGAACCCTCGATGGATGGGATTCACGGCGTGGTGCCGGTGGATATCCGCACTGCCTATGACGTCCGGGAGGTGATCGCGCGGATCGTCGACGGCAGCCGCTTGTCGGAGTTCAAGGCCGAGTACGGTGCCACCCTGGTCACCGGCTTCGCCCGGCTGCACGGGCATCCGGTGGGCATCGTGGCCAACAACGGGATCCTGTTCAGCGAGTCGGCGCTCAAGGGCGCGCATTTTATTGAATTGTGCGACCAGCGCGGCATTCCGCTGGTGTTCTTGCAGAACATCTCCGGATTCATGGTCGGCCGGGAATACGAGGCCGGCGGGATCGCCAAGCACGGCGCTAAGATGGTCACCGCGGTGGCGACCACCCGGGTCCCCAAGCTGACCGTCATCATCGGCGGCTCATTCGGCGCGGGAAATTATTCGATGTGTGGCCGGGCGTACTCGCCGCGGTTTCTGTTCATGTGGCCCAATGCGCGGATCTCGGTGATGGGTGGCGAGCAGGCCGCCATGGTGCTTGCCGCTGTCCGCCGCCCCGGCGAGTCTGAACCCGAGGTGGCCTTCAAGGACCGCATACGTGCCCAGTACGAGCAGCAAGGTCACCCCTACTACTCCACGGCCCGGCTGTGGGATGACGGGGTGATCGACCCAGCGGACACCCGGATGGTGCTTGGGCTCGCGCTGTCCGCTGCCGCCAACGCGCCACTGGAAACCAGCCGTTTCGGCGTCTTCCGGATGTGACGGTGAGATGATTGCTCAGCCCTGCAGCCGTGACGGTTCGGCACTGCGAGCAGGCCTCACGCAGGCTTCGCGCGTATTCGAGACCGTGCTGGTAGCCAACCGAGGCGAGATCGCGGTCCGGGTGATCCGCACGCTGCGCGCCATGGGCATCCGATCGGTTGCCGTGTACAGCGACGCTGACGCCGGTGCGCGGCACGTCCGCGACGCCGACGTCGCCGTCCGGCTCGGTCCTGCGCCCACGGCTCACAGCTACCTGTCCATCCAGCGAATCCTGGACGCCGTCGCGCGCACCGGCGCGCAAGCCGTACATCCCGGCTACGGGTTCCTCTCGGAGAGCGCCGCGTTCGCGCGAGCCTGCGCGGAGGCCGGGGTAGTATTCGTCGGCCCCCCTGCTGCCTCTATTGACGCGATGGGCGACAAGATCCGCGCCAAGCAGACCGTGGCGGCCGCTGGCATCCCGGTGGTGCCCGGCAGCGACACCGCCGGCCTCGACGACGCGGAATTGGCCGTCGCCGCTGGGCAGATCGGGTACCCCGTGCTGGTCAAGCCGTCCGCCGGTGGTGGGGGCAAGGGCATGCGGGCGGTCTACCGGGCACAAGACCTACCTGATGCGCTCACCAGCGCCCGCCGGGAGGCCCGCGGCGCCTTCGGCGACGACACGCTGCTTGTTGAGCGGCTGGTCACCAGCCCACGCCACATCGAGATCCAGGTGCTGGCTGATGCGCACGGCGAGGCGGTGCACCTCGGCGAGCGCGAGTGCAGCCTGCAGCGGCGGCATCAGAAGATCATCGAGGAGGCACCTTCGGTGCTGCTGGACGCGGCAAGCAGGGCTCAGCTGGGCAACGCCGCGGTGGCCGTCGCGCGAGCTGTTGGATACACCGGAGCGGGCACCGTGGAGTTCATCGTGCCGACCGATGCCCCTGATCAGTTCTTTTTCCTGGAGATGAACACCCGACTACAGGTCGAGCATCCGGTCACCGAGCTGGTCACCGGCCTGGACCTGGTAGAGCTGCAGCTGCGGGTGGCCGCCGGGGAGCCGCTAGCACTGTGCCAGAGCGACGTCCGCATTCGCGGCCACGCCGTACAGGCACGAATCTACGCCGAGGACCCTTCCGGTGGCTTCCTGCCCACCGGGGGGCGGGTGTTGTCTGTGCGTGAGCCCAGCGGACCCGGCATCCGGGTCGACTCCGGGCTGGTGCCGGGCGCCACCGTCTCCAGTGATTATGATCCGCTGCTGGCCAAGGTCATCGCGTATGGTCCGGACCGGGACACCGCGCTGCGCCGCCTGGACACCGCGTTAGCGGGAACCAGCATCCTCGGCCTGGGGGTTAACACGGGATTTCTGCGCGCGCTGCTGGCCGATTCCGACGTACGCGCCGGTCGGCTGGACACCGGGTTGGTCGAGCGTCGCGTCGATGGCTGGGTCGGCGAGGCCCTGCCCGATGACGTGGCCGCCGCGGCCGGGTTGCTCGCGTTGTTGGCGCTGGAGCCCTGCGGACCGGTCGTGGATCCGTTCGCACTGCCCGGTGGCTGGCGGATCGGCGAACCGGCCTGGACCCGCTGGCGGCTGCTGGCTACCGAGCCGGTGGAGGTCCGCACTCGGGGGCGGGCCGGCGCCGCCGATGTCGCCGTCGGGCAGGGCAAACCGGTCGGCGCGTCGGCGTGGTGGGATGGTGCAGACCTGGTGGTCACCTTGGACGGGATCACCCGCCGCTACACCTGCGCTCGGGACGGCGCCGAGGTGTGGTTAGGCCGCGACGGGCACAGCTGGGTGCTGCGCGAACTCGAAGGCGCGCGGCGCGTTGCCAGGGATGTTGGCGGTGCCGGCCCCGTGCTCGCTCCGATGCCCGGCACCGTCACCGCCGTCGAGGTCGACGAGGGCCAGCAGGTCACTGCGGGCGCCCGGTTGCTCGTCATCGAGGCGATGAAGATGGAGCACGTGCTCACCGCTCCGATTGACGGGGTCGTCCGCAAGCTGCATGCCCGTCCCGGTGGGACCGTCGAGCGCGACGCGGTGCTCGCTGTCGTCGAACCAGCGTGCACGAGATGACGACACACGGCGCAAGAGAGCGCGACACGCGGTGCGTGGGGCGGTGACACGGCGGGACAGACCGGGACACCGGGCGGGAGCGGAGGACACACCGTGGAATTGAGTGAGGAGCATGCGGCGCTGCGTGCCACCGTGGAGCAGTTCGCGCACAAGGAGGTCGCTCCGGTCATCGGGGAGCTGTACCAACGTGGTGAGTTCCCCTACGAGCTGGTCGCGAAGATGGGTGCGATGGGGCTGTTCGGGCTGCCCTTTCCCGAAGAGTACGGCGGGATGGGCGGCGACTACTTCGCGCTCTGCCTGGCGTTGGAGGAACTTGCCCGGGTGGACTCGTCGGTGGCCATCACATTGGAAGACAGCGTGTCGTTGGGCGCGATGCCGATCTTCCGGTTTGGCACTGAGGAGCAGAAGCAGCGGTGGCTGCCGGAGCTGTGCGCCGGCCGCAAGCTGGGCGCCTTCGGGCTCACCGAACCCGGTGGCGGTTCCGACGCGCGCGCTACCCGTACCACTGCCCGGTCCGATGAGGACGAATGGGTGATCAACGGCTCCAAGGCATTCATCACCAACTCCGGCACCGATATCACGTCAGTGGTCACGGTCACCGCGATCACCGGCGTCAGTAACGGCCGCAAGGAGATCTCCACTATCGTCGTTCCGGCTCGGCATCCGGGCTTCACGGTTTCTGCGAGCTACTCCAAGGTCGGCTGGAACTGTTCGGACACCCGCGAACTGTTCTTCGACGACTGCCGGGTGCCGCAAGACCACCTGCTCGGTGAGCGCGGCCGGGGCTACGCCCAATTTCTGTCCATCCTGGATGAGGGCCGTATCGCAATCGCTGCGCTGGGTGTCGGTCTGGCCCAAGGGTGCATCGACGAGTGCGTGTCCTACGCCCGCCAACGGCGCGCTTTCGGCCACGCCATCGGCAGCTACCAGGCGATCCAGTTCAAAATCGCCGACATGGAGGTGCGCGCGTACACCGCCCGGCTGGCCTACTACGAGGCCGCGGCGCGGATGCTGCGTGGCCAACCGTTCAAGAAGGAGGCCGCGATCGCCAAGCTGGTCTCCTCGAATGCAGCGATGGACAACGCTCGGGACGCCACTCAGGTCTTCGGCGGGTACGGGTTCATGAACGAGTATCCGGTGGCCCGCTTCTACCGCGACGCGAAGGTACTGGAAATCGGTGAGGGCACCAGCGAGGTACAGCGCATGCTCATCGCCCGTCACCTCGGCGTCGGCTGACCCTCCTCCAGAGCAATGAGCCCGGGTAGGCTCGAATTTCTGGTGCGGGCGGCAGGAGGTAGCCGTGAGGGTGAACTATCTGACCAGGCCGCGGGAAAACAGGCTGTTCCGACAGTGCCGCAGAGCCTGGGATCTCGCCGCCGGGGAACGGCAGCACTACGAGCCGGTCGAGCCAGCGCAAGTATTCGACTTCGGCGAGGCCATGCACGATGCGCTGGACGTGTACTACTTCCCCGGCATGTGGGAGTGGAACCGGGCGATCGTGCGGCCGTTGGCCGTGGCCGGCTTCGAGAAGTCGATGCGCAGGCAGCGGGCTGCCTACGCGCAGACCCGTGACCTGTCCGCGGACCAGGTCCACGACTTCGATCAGCACCTGGAACTGGGTGCTCGCGTCCTGGAGCGCTACTTCGAGTGGGCGCTGGAGATGGACCGCTTCACCCCGATCCAGGTCGCAGCGCAGTTCGACATCAACGTTCCGGACCCGGCCAATCCCGACAGCGGTCTGCTCACACCGGACCGGCGCCCTATCCAGTTCCGCGTCAAGATCGACCTGGCGGTGATCGACGACCATGAGCTGTATTGGCTCGTCGAGCACCGGATCATCACCGACCCAACCTGGCCAGACCTCGACCAGCTCCGCCTCGATGAACAGGCTCTGACTCGCAGCTGGGCCTGGCAGCTGCACTTCCTGGCCAAACTCGAAGGCACGATCCACAACGAGCTGCGCGCAGCCATTCCCGACCCGGCGCAGACCTCCGAGGTCGCGATCGGAGCGGTACCGGGGCCCGGTGGCATCATCACGCAGCGCAGCACCGAATCCTTCCGCCGCATTCACCTTCCCAGGACTGAACTCGAAATCGAGCGGCGGGGTGTCGCCGTTGCGCGAGAGACGCAGGAGATGACCGATCCGTTGCTGCGGATCTACCCGACCCCGTCCTGGGAGCACTGTTCGGCCTGTGCCTATCGGTCACCTTGCGTGGCGATCAATCAGGGACTCGACGAGCAGCCGATCCTGCAGGCGTCCTACCAGCAGCGCGTCGGCGAGGATTTCGAGCCCGGGCGCCTGGGCTCGGTATGGGGTTTCGTCCCCGAAGTCTACCGGGTCGCAGAGCACCGGCCGCCCGGTCCACGGCACTGACCGGCTGGCTGCAGTGCGCTTGCGAGTGGTGAGCTGGAACGTCGACTCCCGACCGACCGGGCTGCTGGACGCCAAGGTGGAACTACTTCGCCAGCTACGGCCTGACCTCGCGCTGCTCCAAGAGATCGGCCGGCCGGTCTACCGCGCGCTGCTCCCGCACCCGTCGGCACATCAACGGATGCACCTCAAGTCGAGGCTGTTCTCCTGGGGTGCCCTGTCCACTGACCTGTACGACCGGCGGGCTAGCGAGTACCGCCTCGGATGCGCTGTGCTTGGAGTTCCTACCACGGCCGTGCTGGATTCCTCCGTGCTCGACCGGGCCCCATTCGATGTCCGCGATCCCGTGCGGCTCGGATTCCTGTGGCGAACCGTGGCAGCGCGGGTCGCCCTGTCCACTGGCGCGCTGATCACTGTGTGCAGCGTCCACGGTCGTCCAGGAGCCAGCCCTCCCCCGCCCGAGTTGCAGCGAGCCTTCCACGCCGGGATCGCTGGATGGCTCGCCACCGTGCCCGGTCCGATCATCTTCGGCATGGACGCCGGTCCATCGGTACTCAACGGCGCGGACCCGCTGCTCGGCTCGGATCCGGTGCACGGCCTGCGTGAGGTCGTGCGCGTAAGTCATGACCGCTTGTGGGCCACCAGGGACCTGGAGGTACTCGACATCCAGTGCCTAGCGGATGAGGCTACAGCGGCAGGCAGCGACCACGCCGTGCTGCTTGCTGATCTGGCACTGCGTTCTTCCTGACGTGGCCGCGCGCTGATGTGGCCAGCCCTAGCGCTCGTTGACGCTTTGTTCGAGTTGGCCGATCCGCCGGTGTGCGGCGGCCAGCTGGTGTTCGAGGCTGACAATGCGAATGGCGGCGGCCAGGGGCATGTTCTGATCGAGCAGTTCGCGCACCCGCGTGGCGAGGGTGAGTTCGGCGCGGCTGTAGCGGCGTTGGCCCCCAGCGGAGCGATCCGGGGTCAAGAGCCCGGCTGCATCGAGGCTGCGGAGGAAGGCGGGTTGCACGCCGAGTAGATCCGCGGCTCGGCCCATGGTGTAGGCCGGGTAGTCGGCGTCGTCGAGTTTGTCGGTAATCACCTGGTCTCTCCGGGCGTGAAGAGGGTCCGGGCAGCCACAGCAAGAACGGCTGTCCGGACCCCAGCGTGTATGGCATCGCCCTGGTGATGCCGGCCAGGGCGGATGAACTCTCCTTAGCGACGGCAGCCCTCGCGGTACCGCAGCCCGGTACGGGAAGTCCCGGCGTTGGCGATCACGATGCGAGCACCGTCGCCGCTGATGTCACAGTCCGCGGCTATCACCTCCTCACGAAGGAACAACCTCTCACTGCTTGCATAGTAAACACTAGGGTGTCCAGCGCAAGTTGTCTACCCCTAAGCTCTGCAAGTTGGTGGCGCCGAGGCATCCGCCCACGCTGAGCACATCCCGACCCGACGAGCCAGCGGGGTGAGCGCCGACCGTGGTGGGGCCGCCCTCGTTGGTTTCCGATGGTTCTCGCTACAGGATGAGCGTACTGCCATCAAGAAAAATTCAGTCGCAGGAACAGCTTTACAACTGTGCTGGCCGCCAATAACATGGCTGTACCGCGACAGCGGTGCGTACCCTATCGCGTCGTGCCACTACCGGGAAGGAGAGATCCACGATGCTGATGCGTACCGACCCGTTTCGGGAACTTGATCGACTGACTCAACAGCTGTTCAACGCCCACGGCACCAGCTCGCGTCCGGCGATGATGCCGATGGACGCCTACCGCCAAGGGGAACAGTTCGTCGTGCACTTCGACCTGCCGGGAGCGGATCCCTCGTCAATCGACCTCGATGTTGAACGCAACGTGCTCTCCGTCAAGGCCGAGCGCACCCCCACCTACGGTGAGGATGTCGAGCTGCAGGTCGCCGAGCGGCCCCGCGGGGTGTTCTCCCGGCAGCTGTTTCTTGGCGACACCCTCGATACCGACCGCATCGAGGCCCATTACGACGCAGGAGTGCTTACCCTGCGCATCCCCATCGCCGAGAAGGCCAAGCCCCGCAAGATCGAGATCACCGGAGGCAACGGAACCAAGGAGATCAACGCCTGACCCTGGACCCACCACGGCCGGGCAGGCCAGTTCTGCTATCGCGGTGGGGATGTGCCACAC
>JALZDU010000477.1 GCA_030862405.1 Actinomycetota bacterium
GGCCTGGCCCCGGTGTTTATATGCGGTCGCGGACAACACTTGGACACCGACTATCAAGCGTCGATGATTAGCGAAGGACTCGATGTAGACCGTATCATCCGTATTATGAGGAAGGTACCACTTGTGACTGGTTGAGTCGCTGAAAGGGTCTGCGGCCCAAGTTCGGATGTAGTTACCTACGCCGTCATGGTAATCATTGCACATAACGCACGTTCCCGGTGACGTGGTGAACCATCATCACAGGACCGCTAGGAAGTAACCTGATGGGCATACAAACACACTCCCTGAAATCAATAGTAGTCTGCAGATGAATCCTTGATCCATCCCCCATCTATGCAGCTATGAGACTACCAGCTTGTCTTAACGCTGTATAGTCACTCGATGGTAGAGCGGCGCACTCCCAATTCCAATCACTCGGAGTAAAAGAAAGGTGATTTTTATCAGCCATACGAGCCGGCAGTGTCAGCCGGTGGAGCAATCGAGCTATCAGCAGATGGCGTGCCGTGCCGGGCAATCAAGGACCGCCTGGCAACCAAGCGGTCGTGAAGGAACAGGGAGGGAACGCGCTAGCCAACGACAGCCACCAACAGGTCACACTGCCCGACATGTGTGCCCAGCTCACGCTGCAAGCACCACGCCTGACCAATAGTGAGCGACGGGCAGAAGCGGCGTTCGGGACGAAGTGCGCCTCGCCGGGTGCGTGACAAGGGCACACCCGGGGGTTCGCTCACCATCAGCATGAAGACGCACGATGCGGCGGGACCTCTGGAACGAATAGTCGCCCTCGCCGGGCGGCAGGTCTCCGAGATAGCTCCGGTCGGGCTGCCCGCAGCGTTGGTGGAGACAGGCACCGGACGCACTGCCCGGGTTGCCCCCGAGCGGCACGCGCGGAACGTGTAGCTCTTGACTCCTGCCGTGCCGTCGATCTGGTGTCACCCAGTCGCGCGGAGCACAGGTGGCCGTGGCCACGCGCATGGCGAGTAGTGTAATGGCATGCGGCCACGCCTAACAGTGCCCTCAATTGCACGAATCAAGTTGCCGATGGCGGCGTGGGGCGGAGCGCCAGAGGATCTGCTGAAGGCCGCCGGGTATAGGATTAGGCGCACCGATTCGAACTCTCCTGGCTTGTACGAGGTGTCGACGGAGGAGCACTATGGACGGACAGCTCCCGGCATCTTCACTGCCCACCACCTAGCCGGTCCTGGTCTCGCGCACGACCGCTTCGATTTTGTCGAATCGATCGCATCACGGGGTCCTTCAATTGTGCCTCAGCTCAACAGGGCAGATGAGCTGGAGAATCTCTTCGCGAGGATGCAGCTTACCAAAGACGTGGTCGATATGATCGCATTTCAGCAGGTTCGCACATTGCTCGCACCTCAGGCCGAGATTACCGAGACGATCCGCCAGACATTCTATGACATTGGCCAGTCACCGCTTGAAGACAAGCCCACCGAGGCTGCTTTTCCGAACGCGAGCGTTCACATAGTACAGGTCAATAATAAGCTTCGTTTCCGCATTAAGCTAGTTTCGTTTCTTCTTCGCTATGCGTATGACGCTACCTTCACCAGCGGCGACTCCAGGACTGTAATCGAGGAGAACCGCGCTGGCAATCTCGTGTTTCAGTCGGCTGATGGCTTGCTCGATGGGACGATTCTACTCGATGTCTATCTGGGCCCGCTCCTGTCCTGCTTAACGCCCGGCGTGTGGGCATTCCCGGCAATACGAGCCTTTGGACCTGTAATTTACAGTTTGGGCCGGCCCCTGGCCGGTACGAGGCGTGACGTAGCCGCCGAGGTTTTACAGGTACTTCCGACTCTCGGTGCCGATAGGGCCACGGAGTTCCCAGAACTATCCGCACGCGCCTGCGGGGAGGCGATCTCTTGGTGGTCGGCGAAATTGGATCGGCTCTTCGGCAACCTAAGCGATCCGGCTGTCTTCACCATGCATGACGGATCGTTCGCATACTCACCTATCAAGCATCTTCACGGACTACTGAGCGTTGAACAGCTGTTTCGACGCGTGCACTCGCTCCAAGTCGCACATCGCGATCGGAATGCCCGTTTCGTCATATTCTACTCCGTGCTTGACACTATTCATGGCCTCACTGGGCACGAGATCGAAGTTCTCTGCGACCCAGTATTTGCCAAGAAGACGGTGGACACCCTTCGATCGGCGATGACACCCGAGGCAGCATCGGTGCTGCTCTGGTCGGCAGAGCGGGCACTAATAGCGCTCTCTGAACTGCAAGCCGGATTCTTCCTAAAAGATCAGACCACGCCAGATAAGTTTACGTACACTAATGTCCACGGAACTCGGGAATCGATTAGCTGGGAGAAGGCGACCGCTCACTACGTCAAGGTACTCCGGAACGCCACCCACGGGTACGGAGACATTGTCGCAAGTCGGACGAGTCGCACGAATTCTCTGCTAGCATCACATAACGGCCAACTGCCTCACGACCTCCCGCTCCTCGCCTTTGTGTATCTCCTAAAGATACTTCTGGATCACGCTACTTTGCGAGAGCAGCTGCACTATCGCAGCAAAATCTAGGCAGCTTATCCTCTTGTGGGTTATCCCAGCCAGCAGCGGCAAAACCACCGTCACCGGCTCAACCGCGCGGTGGCGACCGGGCTCAGGCCGTCATTACGAGAGCGTGCAGACGCTCGCTTCGAGCCCGACGCGAGCCGAGCTAGTTAAGGCCGGACTGAACTCGATCGAGCACAAGTTGTAGAGCAGCGACGTCACGGGGCGCGGCATTGCGTCGGCGAACGGGCTCAGTGGCGTGGCGACGATACCGGGACGCCCCGGCCGCGACGCTCCCTCGATGTCCCGCGAGGACGCGTCCCACAACTTGAACGCGGGACCGGTCGCGGCGCGCACTGCCCGGATGTCCTCCGACCGCACCTTCGTCGAGCTTGGCTTCGGCCGGAAGGCTCCGGGACCTGTCCGCCAATGACGTCGACCGGTGGCTGAGCGCAGAGGCCAGCACCGCCAGCACCCGGACACTGCGGCTCATGCACTCACTGCTGCACCGCGCGATCCGGCACGCGATGGCTCGGGACAAGGTCAAGCGGAACGTGGTGACCCTGTGCGACGTGCCGACCGGGCAGCCAGGACGACCGTCGAAATCGCTGACCCTCGATCAGGCAGAGGCCGTCCTCGCCGCCGCCGAGCGCTCCGAGCTCTGCGCGTACATCGTGCTGTCACTGCTGACCGGGGCACGAACCGAGGAACTACGCGCGCTGCACTGGCACGAGATCGACCTCGACGGACACCCGGACGCCCACCCGCCGGTGCCCCCGTCGATGGCCGTCTACCGGTCGGTGCGCGCGGGCGGCGACACCAAGACCGCGAAGTCGCGACGACGGCTCGCGATGCCGCAACGGTGCGTCGATACGCTGCGACGCCACCGCGACCGACTCCCACACCCGCCGACACCCGACGCGCTCGTGTTCGCCACCTCAACCGGCACCGAGCTGGATGCGCACAACGTCCGCCGCTCGTTCCGGCGCGTAGTCGCGGCCGCCGACCTGAACCCGCAGGACTGGACACCCCGGGAGATGCGGCACAGCTTCGTGTCGCTGCTCTCCGCGTCCGGAGTCCGAATCGAGGACATCTCCCGGCTGGTCGGGCACAGTGGGACGGCGGTGACCGAGAAGGTCTACCGGCACCAACTCCATGCAGTGCTGAACGTGGGTGCCACCGCGATGGACGACATCTTCCCGCTGGGCGACGCGAGCTAGTCACTCAGTTAGTCACTCGGCCGGGCGGCCGAGTGAGCACAAGAATAGCCCGCCGAGTCTGTGACCTGGGGTGGAGCTGAGGGGATTCGAACCCCTGACCCCTTGACTGCCAGTCAAGTGCGCTACCAGCTGCGCCACAGCCCCTCGCGATCACCACGGTCTCGGCGCAGTGCGCCAGGCAACCGTACACGAGCCCGGTCGGCGCCTGGCGCGCCGGCCCACGCAGGATCAACCCCCGCTGGTGCCCAGCGCGTCGTCGAGCCAGTCGCTGTCCCCGAGGTCTGCGATCTCACCGTTCACCAGCACGGTCGGCGTGCCCAAACCGCCCGAGACGTCCAGCCGGGCCTGCCGGGTTGCGGCGGCCACCCGCTGCGAGCCGTCCTCGCGCAGGCAGCGGGTGAAGTCGTCGCCCGCGCCGAGGTCCCGGCCTAGTTGCAGCAGCTGC
>JALZDU010000487.1 GCA_030862405.1 Actinomycetota bacterium
AGCGTCGGCGACTTTCACATCCCTTCCGTCGTCGGTTACGCCCTGCTGGGCCGGCCACTGGACGACGGAGGCATGCTCGAAGTTCTGGCGCCCTACCTGCCGCAGCGGCAGCGGGCCGTGCGCTATGTCGAGGCCTCCGGGTTCCGTCGTCCCCGCTTCGGCCCCCGGTTCAGCCCTCGTAACTACCGCGCCCTGTGAGTTCTGCTGTGCTCGTGCGCGACTGGACCGGCGGTGCGCATCGCCGAGAAGACGTCGATCTCGCGGCAGGTGGCCAGCGGATGGTGTGGTGCTTGTTGATACCAGTGCACCGGCCCGTGTGGAGTCCGGCTGGGGGGCAGCGCCAGCATCCCGGTGACCACCTGCACCGTTTGGGGCCAGGGCAGCGGCACGCCGTAGGGTTCACCTGCGATGACCACGCCACAGCCCGGAGCGTCCGGGTGGACCAGAACCGGTACTGGGCGATCAAGTGCTGCCAAGATCGGCGTGATGGCCGCGGCCAGCTCCACGGGCACGATCTGTGCCGTGGCGCAGTGCCCCAGCGGTAGCACTAGCTGATCACCCTGCAGGTGCACTGGCCAGCCCAGCGCGCTGTAGTCCGTCTCGCTTCGCGGAGCCTGCGTGGTGGCGGCGTGCTGCAGCACACACATCGGGCATGGCACGCCCTGGTCGGATTCGACGGTTTCCAGCTTCGGCAGGGACAGTAATTCCCCACAGAACGCACCGACTGCACCGACCGCGGTCTGAACCGGTAGCGGGACCAGATGTACCGGGCGCGTTGCGTCTGCATCCGCTCCGATCCGGTAGCGGGTGGCCAGCACCGCAGCGCTGCTCACGCTTGCCCTGCCACGTGTGCGGTGAAGATCAGTGACCTGGCACAGTGGGGTGGAGTCTGGTCATCTGGGGTGATCGTGGGACACGGCGGAGCCGGGGGCGTTCGAGACGCACCCCGGCTGCGCCGTGGCTTGAGTCGGCCGTCGGGCCAGTGCGAGCCGCCAGGACGCCCCTGCCGGTTCATGAGCCTGTTGTGCCGTCGCGGTGCCGACGACGCCCGAGATAGCGGGTGAGAACTCCGGCCTTGCGAGGCAACGATTCACGGCCAAGCCGCTGCACAATGGCCTCGCAGGACGGACAACGACGACCCGGTGGGCTCATCAAGGATGAAACGCACACCGTGGTACCGCACAGCGCCGCATATCGGCCTGCACCGATCGAAAACCCGATTGCCATGTTGTCATCGCTGATCGCATGATCGGTACGATCGAATTCGCAGGTGAACCACGTGATTAACTTCGTCCGGGTCCTCGATTGGCTCATCTTCCGCGTCCTGCCGCTCGAACTATTCGGTGGACTAGCCGCCTGCGCTCGGCTTTGGCTGGCTCAGTCGGCGAGGTCGTCGAACTCGCCATCCTTGGCGCCGGCCAAGAAGGCGGCCATCTCATCGCGCGTGAAGATCAGCGCCGGGCCACTCGGATAGCGCGAGTTGCGCATTGCGACTTCCCCGTTGTTCAGCGCTGCCGTCTCCACGCAGTTGCCGATCTGACCGCTGTGCCTGCTTTTGCGCCAGGTCACTCCGGCGAGCCGGGTGGCAGACGTACCATTGCCAATCGAGGTCGACATAGCTGTCTCCGCTCTCGTGATTGCATCTGCACGTGCATCGAGCCTCGAAGGTAGCATGTGCTCCCGCACGCTTCAAATGCACGTGCACATGTGGGTGAGCGGCGCTTGAACCACCGAAGAGCGTGGCGGGCTTCGACGTAAGGTGGGTGTCCGATGGTTCCGCGGCTGCGAAACCAGCCGGTCAGATCTCGGCGCGCGCCTTCGTCAGTAGTTGCCTGGTGTGGTCTGGAGTCCTGGCGTCCACCGTTAGCCGGTCGAAGACCCTGGCGTACAGCTCGGTCTCGGATCGTTTGTCCAGATAGAGCGCGCCGTTGAGGTGCTCGATGTACACCACATCCGGCAGCTCCGGCAGGGCGAAGCGCAGCATCGTGAACGAACCTTCAGCGCCGTACCCGCTGAGCTGGTAGGGCACCACCTGTAGGGTGATGTTGGGTCGCTTGGTGAGTTCGAGGAGATGCTCGATCTGGGCCAGCATCACTCTCCTGCCGCCGATCGGCCGGTGCAGCACGGACTCGTCAACGACCGCCCACAGCTTGGGTGCATCCGACCCGGCAAGCAACGCCTGCCGCTGCATCCGCATCGTGACTTGCCGTTCCGCCCTCTGGCTAGCCACCTGAAACCAACCGCGGGTCGCGATCGCCCTCGCGTAGTCCTCGGTCTGCATCAGACCAGGTAGGAACTGCAGCTCGTAAGTGTGGATCCGGGACGCCGACTCCTCCAGTCCGAGGTAGTCCTGGAACCAGTCGGCCAGCGTATCGGTGTAGCGATGCCACCAGCCAGGCTCGTTAGAGGCCTTGACCATCTCGAGGAATGCCTCGCGTTCCTCCAGGTCCGTCACCCCGTACATGGTGAGCAGGTCGGTCACGTCCCGTGGCTTGAAGCTGACCCTGCCAAGCTCGAGCCGGCTGATCTTCGATTCTGAACCACGGATGGCGTAACCGGCCTCTGCGCGTGAGATCTCGGCGGCCTCCCGCAGCCGGCGCAGACGTGCGCCCAAGACGATGCGGCGAGCGGTGGGGCTGCCACTCTGAGCAGCCGCAGAACCACGAGATGCCTCCGCGGGATCGTCTGTGGCCATGACGCACCTCCGGTATATTCAAGTGTCCCCCATCCGCGTAGCGCTGTCACTGATGGGACACTCGATCACTCAACGTACCGTGCGGTCGCACACAGTCGACATGCCACCCATGGTTTACCGCGTGCGTCCGCGCTCATACCCTGGCTGCGTCCAGACCCGTACCGCAACGCTGTGAGGCCTTCGATGTCCAATGCCGACGTCCCACTGTCGGACGATGTCACACCAGTTAATATCGACCCGACCAAGGCGAGCATTGCCCGGGTCTATGACGCGTTTCTGAACGGTAAGGACAATTACGAGGTCGACCGAGAGGTTCTTCGGCGGGTACAGCAGGTCGCTCCGGAAGCCATCAAGCTGGGCCTGGACAATCGGGATTTTTTGATCCGGGTCACCCGATTCATCGCCACCCAGACCGGCATTACGCAGTTCCTCGACTGTGGGTCGGGACTGCCCACGGCGGAGAACACGCACCAGGTCGCCCAGCGAATCCAGCCGGATGCCCGTGTAGTATACATCGACAACGACCCGGTCGTGGTTGCACACGGCCGTGCGCTGCTTGAGGAAAATGACCAGACTCATTTCAGTGCTGCCGACATCTTCAAGCCACACGAGATCATTAATGACGAGGTCGTCCGCAGATATCTCGATTTCTCGGAGCCGATCGCGCTGTTCCAGCTCGGGACGTTGCACCATTACGACGGCGAGCGCAGCCCGCAGAGCATCATGGCCGAGTACATCGATGCCTTGCCGTCGGGCTCGTATGTGGCGATCAGCCATTTCTTCGATCCTGAAACCACCAGCGAGTTGAGCGAGCTCGCCCGGAAGATGGAACAAGTCTTCCTGCACAGCCCGATGGGTAGTGGACTGTTCCGCACACGCGCCGAGATCGAGGGCATGTTCCCGGGTTTGGAACTGGTTCCGCCCGGGTTGACCCGGTGCGCCGACTGGTGGCCCGACGGCCCGCACCTCAAATCCCTGGACCCCGAGCAGCACTGCATCGTCGGAGCGGTCG
>JALZDU010000068.1 GCA_030862405.1 Actinomycetota bacterium
CGCAGGCGGTTGTGCACCCGGGCGGAATCGGACCCGTAGCGAGCAATCTCCTCGACGGCGAGGACGAGATAGGTCTCAAAGTCGGGGGTGGGTACCAAGACGGCCAACCGTCCATCGCTGGTCGTCCGGTGTTGACGCGGATCCAGTAGATCGTCTGTGCGGTTGATCGTCATGATTTGACTGACAAGGAATGGACCCGGTTGGAGCCGCTGTTGCCCGATCGCACGCCGTGTCGGGGGTGGACGCTGGTCAGGCGATAGACCTGAGAACGGATCCTCGACGAGCTACGCCGGGACGCCGATCAGGACGAGGGTTCGGCGTGGACGGTAGGGATCGACGCCGGGGTGGTGGGTGCGCATTACCATCTCGCGGTGGACACCCGCTACCGGCCCCTCTTGCGGGTCACCAGCGCCGGTCACCGCCACGACTGTCTGGCCTTCGAGTCGGTGATGGCAGGCTCCGAATCCGCCGCAAAGGCTGTGGCCGACCACGGACTCGACCCGGTCGCGTACTGGGTGACACGGTCTTCGCCACCGGACAATCCGCATTGCCGCACTCGGTTCGGGGAAGCGCTCCGTCACCGCGGCGACCTCATGAGCATGGAGCGAAAATACATTGAAGCGTCAACATTCGGAAACATATGGCTTGCGCAGCTGATCTGCCGGTGCAGCAGCTGCAATTCATGCGTCTAAAACATGTGCGCGCTCACAGCGCGTGCATATATGCAACTATTCGCAAGTAACCACGAACGGTTTTACGTCATCTTTACGGATCTTTAGGGCATCTTTAGCAGCTCGGCTCACGGTGGGTCGAGGTGACATGCCCTGACATGAGGTGGGGGGCCGGTGGTCCAGCGAATCGCCAGAGAGATTCTCTCAGGCCTGACCGTGGCGATCGTGGCGTTACCACTGGCAATTGCCTTTGGCATCACCGCGACCGGCACCTCCGAGGGCGCGCTCGTTGGACTGTACGGCGCGATCTTCGCCGGACTCGTTGCGGCACTGTTCGGCGGTACGCCCGGCCAAGTGACCGGCCCCACCGGCCCCATCACCGTCGTCGCCACCGGAGTCATCGCCGCCCACGGACTCGAGGCCGCGTTCGTCGCGTTCATCATGGCCGGCGCGTTCCAGATCCTGTTCGGGCTGTGCAGACTCGGATCGCTTATCCGCTACATACCCCACCCAGTGGTGTCGGGTTTCATGGGCGGGATCGCACTGATCATCATCCTCGGCCAAATAGATCAGGTGCAGAGAAGTTTCCTGCTGGTAGCGGTCACGATTGTGCTCATGCTCGTGTCCGCACGGGTGCTCAAGTCGATTCCGGCGAGCCTGATCGCGCTTGTGATCATTACCGTGACATTGCGGATCTCCGACTCGCTGTTACAAGACGTGCGCGTCGGACCGGTCTTGCTCAATGCAGCGGTCGACTATATCGGCCAAATCCCGGAGTCGATTCCCTCGATCACCATCCCCCAGCTTAGTGGGTCGCTGATCCTCACCCTCGTGCTAGCCGCGCTCAGCATCGCACTGCTGGGCTCCATCGATTCCCTGCTGACCTCAGTCGTCATGGACAACATCACCGGCGGCCGGCATCGCAGCAACAAGGAACTGATCGGCCAAGGCCTCGGCAACGTCGCCAGCGGACTGTTTGGCGGCATAGCCAGCGCCGGCGCGACCGTCAGATCCGTGGTCAATGTCAGAAACGGCGGCCGCACTGCGCTGTCGGCCGCCACGCACAGCGTCATCCTCCTTGCTCTAGTGGCCGGCCTCGGGGGCGTCGTACAGTACATTCCCCTCGCAGTGCTGTCGGGGATCCTGATTGTGACCGCGTTCGGTATGTTCGACTGGGAGAGCAAGCGCAAAGCGCATGTATCTCCGAGAGGTGACGTCGCCGTGATGTTCGCGACTATGATTATCACCGTCCTCGTCGACCTGACCGTGGCGGTGGCCGTTGGCGTTGTCTTGGCGCTCATCGTTCACGCCATACAGTCGCGCCAGTACAAAACCTCAATCGTCCACGACGACACCGACACCTACCGCATCAAGGGGCCGCTGTCGTTTCTGTCCGTCGACCGTGTCTTCTCCGCGCTGCGCAACGGCCGGTCGAATCTGTCGCTGAGCCTGGAGGACGTGAACTACATGGACATATCGGGGGCGAAGGCGTTGCTGACCTTAATCGACCACTCGCACAAGTCCGGCGTCGAGCTCGACATCAAAGACCTGCCACCGCACATCGAGAACAGACTGATCGCACTCGCGAACAAGGAACAACATGACAAGGTCAAAACCGCCATCGGAAGCCGCCTGTGACAGCGGAGCCTGCCCGGTGCTCGTAGGAGTCGAGAGCAGATGGCGGTCCGCACGCTGCGGACCGGGCAGTCCCAGCCGCAGGAGAGCAACGACGGCTAGCCGTAGGTAACAAAAAGCGTTACCAAAGTCTTGGTTGGCCTGGGTGCTACCGGAGTGGCAACGCCGCCCGGTTGGGTCAGTTCAGCAAGCCCGCCCGGAAGGCCATACCACGCAGCTCACGCCCGGCAGCGTCTCGCTGAGCGCGGGAGAGCAACTCGGCGAGAGTCTCCCGCACAAACGGGTGTCGGTGCACCCGTGGTGCGTACCTCCTACCTGGTAGTGGATCTGGCCGGGATGATCAGCTGCGACCATCGGCTGTTCGACGTGCTGGGCTGGACCCATAAGATCCTGGCTGACCAGGGTAGGAGGCGGCTGGTCGGGATTGGCCCTGTGGTCGTCAACGCCCTAGCTAGCCGAGTTCGTCGGGGTGTGGTAACCGCACCTGCTGCGCTGTCACCGTGCCCGTCGACCATGGGCAGGAACACCATGAGTTGAACCGGACGGGTTCGAAGGTGCCGGAGCGGAAATCTGGTGTGATCTGCCGCCGCCAGAACGGATGCCACTTTGTGGACGTGGTCGACCTCAGCTACGCACTTGTCGGCGTGGTGGCTCTATCGGCCGGTTTCCTGCCTCGATCGCTTGCGAGCCGACCACTTTCCCTGCCCATCGTGTTTCTCGGGTTGGGCATAGTGATGTTCCTGCTACCAATTGGCCTGCCCGACCCCGACCCGCTGCAGTACACCGACCTTGCGGTGCGGCTCACCGAGCTCGGGGTGATCGTGGCGCTGATGGGCGCCGGCCTGAAGCTTGACCGTCGCATCGGCTGGCGGGCGTGGTCGTCCACCTGGCGGTTGCTGGCGGTGGCGATGCCGCTCACCATCGCTGGCACCGCGCTGCTCGGATGGTGGTGGCTCGGTCTGGCACCGGCCTCAGCGGTGTTACTCGGCTCGGCGCTGGCACCCACAGATGCGGTGCTCGCCTCTGATGTGCAGGCCGGCAAGCTGGCGAGCACGAGCACGAGAACGGCGAAGACGAGGTGCGGTTCGCGCTGACCTCGGAAGCAGGTCTCAATGATGCGCTGGCATTCCCATTCGTCTACGCGGCGATCGCGATGGCTACCGCAGGCAACAACCCGGCTGGCTGGATAGGGCGGTGGCTCAGCGTCGAGGTCGTCTACAAGCTGGCCGTCGGTGTGATCGTCGGCATCGTGGTCGGGCGACTGCTCGGCTGGCTCTTCTTCCGGCCCCGCTCATCCACCTTCCACCTGGCCTCGCACGCCGAGGGCTTCATCGCACTGGCCGCGACGTTCCTGGCCTACGGTATCGGCGAGGCCGCAGGCGGATATGGCTTCCTCGCAGTGTTCGTTTGCGCGCTCTCGGTCCGCGCATCGGAGCGCTCCCACGAGTACCACCAGGTGTTGCACGACTTCGTGGAGCAGATCGAGCGGCTGCTCACCGTGGTGTTGCTGGTACTCTTCGGGGGCGCCCTTGTTGGGGGACTGCTCACCTCGCTGACGTGGCAAGCGGCCGCGCTGGGGCTCGCCGTCGTGCTGCTGGTCAGGCCTGCGGCGGCGGGACTGTCGTTGTGGCGCGGTCCAGGCACGCCTGAAGAACGCAGTGCCATCGCCATGTTCGGGATCCGGGGAATCGGCTCGTTCTATTACCTGTCATACGCAATGGCCACCGCGAACTTTCCTGATCGGGAAGAGATATGGGCTGCCGCGGCCTTCGTGGTTCTGCTCTCGGTGGTCGCCCACGGGATCGCCGTCACCCCGATCATGGACCGTCTTGACCACCTCCGAACGACCACTCAGATACCCAGTCACGCAGATAGGTGAGTCAGCCACTGCTTAGTCCCCGTCAGGCGGTGGTGAGTGCGGCACCGACCAGGATGAGGCGCAAGGTGCGTTCGGTGGCGTCAGTGAGGTACTCGGCGCCGTACTGGAGGGCGTGTTCCAGTGGGTGAACGACCCGGTGATCTGAGTGTTGCCGCCGGAGATGCCGCCCGCGCAGCCAACCGACGGATCGACCTGCGGGGGGAGGAGATGATCCGGTCGTCCAGCACGATCGTGATCCGCCGGGAAGGATCACCTACCGGGGCGCATGTCGCCTGCGCGGTGAGTTGCCGCCAGGATCGCTGGCGGTGCCCTTACCTGCCC
>JALZDU010000087.1 GCA_030862405.1 Actinomycetota bacterium
CCATTCGGCGGCTACCAGACCGGCTGCGGCTATGACGCGTCGAAAGTTGCGCCGGACGTTGGCGTCATCCTGTGGAGTTCCGTATCTCGTCGGGAACACCAGGCCGTGGTCTTGCCATCCTCCGGTGCGAACGGAGCGCCATACTCTGACGTTGGGTGGGACGGGCGGCGATGCGGAGGGATCGCCTTATAGGTCCACGTGATCCCAGATGCGGGCGCGGAGCTCCTCGGTCCGCGCGCCCGTCAGCAAGGCAACGACAATATAGCCGCACATGGTCGACTTTTCAGCCGCTAAGAGCACGGCGTGCGCCTGGGCCAGGGTGAGCGCCTTCGATGGCCTGCCCTTCCCCTTGCCGACTGGGCAATCACAGAGCAGAACCACATTCCCCTTAACCCGGTCGCGTGCCTGTGCCCGCGTGACCGCTCGTTGAAGTATCCGACAGAAGATTCCGTAGCGTCGATGTGACCATGATCTTCCACTTCCTGCTGATCCAGCGGTCCACGTCGTCCGCGGACAGGCCGACCAACTTTCGCGCGCCCAGATCAGGCACGATGTGCTTGTCCACCAAACCGCGCACGATCCGTATAGTGTTTGCATCGTACCCGCTCAGTTCGTAATGGTCAGCCAGTCGTTCAACGCATGTGTGACCGTGTAGCCGTTTCCTGTCGCAAGAGATAGGCCGTCCTCGTGGTCGCGCAGGATCTACTTGAGCTTTTCTTTTGCGGCAGTCTTATTTTTGCCGCTGCCCCTGCGAACAATCCTCTTTTCCGCTGGAGTGTATCCGATCGTCACTTCTACGATCCAGCGTTATCGAGTCTTATCCCACCGGAGCCCTCCGTCTCCTCGACTACGACGCGTTGTCATACGAGGCTCCTTCGGATTCGCGGATGAGCAGGTTGACGTATTCGGCGATGGCGACCTTCGGAACGAGCCGGGACCGGCCTTGGTTGACGGTCCTGAGCCGACCGGCTCGAATTTGTTCGTAAATGACTGATCTGCTCATGGAAAGCAGTTGCATCGCCTCAGGAATGCCGTATAGGTGCCGTTCGGGTATGGACGTGCACTCAGGCCTGGTATTTGGTGAGGTAGCCAACGTGGCGGCCGGCTTCCTCGGTGCCGCCGAGGATGCCCTTGACGTGCACCTGCGGTCCGAATGCCCCGTTCGGCAGCAGCTCTTCGATGTCGCGGTACGAGAGCCCATAGCGCAAGTACCAGCACACCGCCACCGTGATCGCCTCCGGCGAGAACCGAAACCCAGCGAAGCTTGACATCGGCGCTGCAGCCGAGGGTGGCAATGACGCATCAACACAGCCTGCCCGAGGCCCCCATCGGTGAACGCAACAGTGCCCTGGCGGATCCTCCCAAAAGCGGAAACGGGTTAGCCGGGGTCCTGTACTGGGATTTGTTCTACTGGGATTTGTTCCAGGGGTTGCGTGGCGGGGCCTTCGATTATTTCGCCGGTATGGGTGAAGCGAGAGCCGTGGCACGGACAGTCCCAAGATGTCTCCGCGGGATTCCACTTCAGCGAGCAGCCCAAGTGGGTGCACGTGATGCTCACCGCGTGGAGGTCCCCGGACGTGTCTCGGTATGCGCCGACCGCATTGCCCTCAACCTTAAAAATTCCGCCGATGCCAGGGGATAGTTCACCGATCTCTCCCGCGCGGAGCCGCTGCAGGCGGTCTTTGACGAAGTGCATCCCAACGGAGGCGTTTTCCTTCACGAACTTTGTGGCGGCCTGGCTGGTGCCGATGCGAGTTGCATCGAAGACCTCCAGCCACGGATTGTCGCGGCCATCGATGAGATCGGCGATAATCATGCCTGCGACTGTGCCACCGGTCATTCCCCACTTCCTGTAACCAGTCCCAACATAGACGCTTTCAGTACGAGCACAGCGCCCAATGTAGGGAACCTGATCGACGGTTACGTAATCCTGCGCCGACCACCGGTAGTCGACAGCCTCAACCTGAAAGGTCTGCCGAGCCCACGCCTCCAAGTCGGTGTAGTAGCGCTCGGTGTCTTGGATCTGCCCTGGCTTGTGGCTGCTGCCCTCCAGGACCAGACCGGCCGCTCCCTCAACATCAACGGGCCGCACCGACCGGGTCGGCGAGTCAACCGAAAGGTACATCCCCCCAGGAACCGGTCCTGAGCAGCGGACGCTGAGGGCATAGGACCGCGAGGGGTGAGCCTTCGCGAAGTAACCACCGATGTCAAGGAAAGGCAACAGCGTCGCGACAACGGCCGCTTCGGCTCGGACCTTACCGCCATCGATCTCAACGACGACGCCACCGTCGCGCTCGTCGATGTCCAGCGCCCGGGACTCCTCGAAGACCGCCCCTCCGGCCGCCTCAATGGCAGCGGCCAACCCCAGAGTGTACCGACGAGGGTGGAAATGTGCCTGGTTCTCAAAACGAACTGCCGCCTCGATCGGATACGGAAGGTCGCTGTCTTGGGTGAAGGACGCTGGCAGCCCGAGCGATTGCGCTGCCGACACCTCCGCCTCAATCGTGGACCGCTGGCCCGGATCAACCGTATAGGTGTATGCCGGGGCCCTGCTGAACTGACAGTCGATCTCCAGCGACTCCACGAGGGTCGCGATCTGCTCGATCGCCGCCTCGTTGGCCTGTCCATACAGCCCAGCCTTGTCCTTCCCCAGCTGTTTGATGAGGTTGGCGTAAATCAAGGAGTGCAGCGACGTGACTTTCGCCGTCGTGTACCCCGTCGTCCCCGCCGAAACGCGGTGGGCTTCGACAACAACTACCGAGACGCCGCGCTGCGCGAGGAGCAGCGCAGCAGTAAGACCCGTAATGCCACCACCGACGATGACAACATCAGCGTCATACGTCCCGCTGAGCCGCGGGTAAGACGTCGATGGTGTCGTCCCCATCCACAGCGACAGGTTCCGATCGAGAAGGGCCATCACAAGACTCCAATCCACTCGATACACGCATCCCGGGGGATCTACCGCTGGGTCACATCCAAAGCTTATGCCTCGGGCGGCGGGATGGAACCAGCGCGCATGATCGCGTTTTTCGAAGGCGACGATGGAGGTTACCGAGGCGTTGTACGGGGTAAGCGTAGGACGGCGGCATCACGCAGCGGCTCTGCGGTGCCGCCGGTTCCGCCTGAGGTGTCACGTCATGTCGACGGGGAGGTCACCGTGTCTGACCCGAGAAACATTTCGGCTACCGGGTTGCTCAACAGTGAGTCGTCGTTGCCGTTGACGATATTGGATGAATCGCTGTTGCTTCTGCAGGAGACGCGCGCGACGTGGAATGTTCAGTTCGAGGTGGGCACTGACCATCGCCTGGATGAGGTCCGGCTTCGGCAGGCGGTACTGACCTGCTGCCGGC
>JALZDU010000106.1 GCA_030862405.1 Actinomycetota bacterium
CGCAGGCGCTCGGTTCGTCGTCGAGCTCCCGGAGCTGCCCAGATGAGGTCCCGGTCAGTTGCGCAAGTCCTAGTCGCTGGCCTGCTGGCCGCAGCCTGCGGCGTCGAAGCCCAGGATGCGCCGGAACTGTTGGACATCTCACCGTCCTCGCCGTCTTCGCCAGCCCGCACTCCAAGCGTCAGCGAGCGGCCCAGTCCCAGTCCGAGCCCACCGCCGAGAGCACCGGCTGCTGACCCGACAGCGAGCGACTGATCCTCCCGAAGACACGAACCCGAGGTGTCGTCGGTTCGAATGTCAGACGGTGGTCGACCGGATGTATGACGCGCCGTCGGGCGGAAAGACCTCACAGAGTCCGTCGCTTGCATGCACCTCTGGGCCAAGCTGCTCGGCCGAGGCCTACGGTCTGCTGCGCCTCGGTGGTCTGCCCCCGGCCGCAGGGATCCGCCCGTGCGCGCACTGGCGCCGCCGAGCACTGCTTCCGCGACGACTTGGCGAACCGCTCCGGCGGCCACCGGCGCCGTGGATTTGCCACACCGGGGTACACGGCCAACACGGACCCTCGGGAGCGCCCACAACCGTTGCGCAGCGCCAACCAGGTCGCGGTTGCATAACATGATCACGTAGCGCCACCAACGCGGGTGGCCAGGAAGGCAAACCGCTGTCGGGGTGGAAACACCGTACTCGACCCACCGCGCCAAGGGCGGGGGTTCACCAGCACAGCACCCGCGCCTAGTGTCCGCGTTCCTGGTCGCCCGAACTGTTCTGCTCCCCTTGCCGGACGGGCCTCCCACGCCGCTCTCGGTCCCAGGGCCAGCGCCCCTCGAGCTCCACCTCCAAACTCATGCTCAGGAAGGTCCGGATTGCCACGATGGCCGCGAGGATTCCCACGCTTTGGTAGGTGGGCGAGACGGCTACCGTGCGGATGATGTCGCCGGCCACCAGCAACTCGAGCCCGAGCAGGATGGCACGTCCGATCCCCTGCCGGTAACGACGGTAATCTTCCCGACCGGGCCGGCCTCGTAGCTCCGTGGCCCATATACGCTGGCGGCTCAGCCAGACACCACTCCGGCTCGGTAGCCGCCTTGGTCGGCTAATATCGATCGGTTGCAATGACGCGTCCCCATGCTCAGGCGGTCTATCGTTCGACCGCGGTGCATGTCATCTGCGTGCTGATCGCCTCGCTGAAAGCTGCGGTTGACCAGCGTCCTTGGCTTCTGCGTGGCTGGTGGGCGGGCGAACCAGCAGTGCGCCGACCAGGGCGCCGAGGGCAATGACCCCGGTCACGGCGGCGAGTGCCCCGTAGGCGGTGGCCTTGGCTTCCACGACCCCGCGCTCAATCGTCGGGCGGGGATCGGGGATCCTGACGCCGAATCCCTGAGCGATCGCTGCGTCCTTGATCGCCTGACCCTGCGCGTTCAAATCGAGGTAGCGCAGCCCAGACCAGCCCGCATTCAACCCGAACAGCAAGGCAACGATCGCCATCGCCGCGGCCACCCGCCTCAACCACGACGTGATGAGGCGATAAAGCAGGTATGCGCCGTCAGGGCCGGGGCCATACTGATGGGCCACACCTAACGCCGGCCGCGACACCCCGAGCAGCTGTTGTTTGGCCTCGTCGTACTCGGCGGAGGAAATGCGCCCCCGCTCGCGCAGCTCAGCCAACCGATCTAGCTCGTCGACTACGCTCATTTTCCCATCCACTGTCGCTGTCGCTCATGCTCGTCTTGTCGTCTACGGCGATCCCGTCGGCTGATTGGTGCCGGTTGTCGTCGTCGTCCCGGTCAAGTCCTGGCACTCGGGCATCTGGTTAATGGCGTCGCACAACTGCGGATCCACGGCGAGATCACCCAGCACCTGAACGCGGTCGCCCAGCGCGCCAAAGACGTTGACGGCCGCCCCAACGGCCAGTCCAGTCGCACCCACGTCCGTTGGGGTCAGCCCTGGCAGCCCGCGACCGCGAGCCCCGCAGCGGCCACGAGCACGGCAAGCCGACGGTGCAGCAGCGCCTCCTGAGCGGTTTTCGTGGTCTGCTTCACAAGCGCTCCTGTGTATTTATGAATCGGGCTTCAGCCAGGGACCGGCCTCGTGCGGATTCCCGGTCGCGTAGACAGTAACCTTGCGAGCACCTTACGAATCGGGTGATCCAGGTCGTGAGGTCGAGCGCGGACCGTGGGCACCTGGCAAAGACCTGGACCGGCACGAGGGCGCCCAGCGCCTCTGACAGAGATCCGGGCCCTATCTGGAACACCTTGAATGGCCGCTGCATTATGGATTTGTCGCTTGAGGCGGAGGCCGGTGGGCTCACTGAAGCGGTGTTTGCATATGCGTCAGGTCAGCGCTCAACCGGTTAAGGATGGTGCCGTCGTCAAAGTGGGTACTTGCGCCACCCATTTCGCAGCTCCCTACAGCCTGCGGCCCGTAAACAAACCTAATTTTCGGCATCTTCACTGATTGGCGAGCTAGCGTGGGGGGTATCTCGAACGTGTGAGCGCGGTTGCCGATCGGGATGGGGTGCAGCGCGACGGCGCTGGTAGCGAAGGGCTTGCCCGGCGGCTGGACAAGCCGATGGGCGCCTTGGGCTTGGTCTTCCTGCTCGTTGTCCTCGGTCAGTCGCTTGCCGAGGAGGAGTGGTTAATCCAGGCGCTCGCCGTGGCTGGGTGGGCACTGTGGTTGGTATTCGTCGCCGAGTTCGCGTTGCGCGCCTCCACCGCTCGGGACAAGAGCCGGTTTTGGGCCCAGCACTGGTGGCAGATGATTTTCCTTGTGGTGCCGTTTCTGCGGTTCACTCGGGCGTTCGCGCTTCTGCGGCTCGCCCGGGTGGGCAGCGTGGTGTCCGCTGCCGTACGCGGGTCCCGCTCTGCGGGGAGGTTGCTCACCGGCCGCGTGGCGTGGCTGGCGGTTGTCACGGCCGTGGTGGTACTGGCGTCTAGTCAGCTCCTTTACGTCGTGGGCGCGTACAGCTCCTACGCCGAGGCGCTGCACGATGCGGCCTTGGCCACGGCAACCGGAGAGCCGATGTCTGCGCACCACGGCTTTGCCCGCTTTCTTGAGGTGCTCCTCGCGGTGTATTCGGTGGCAGTGTTCGCGACCCTCGCTGGCGCAGCGGGTGCGTTCTTCCTCGAGCATCACGCACCGGGCGGTTTTCCCACTGCCGCGACGGCAGATCCACTTGAACGCGGGGAATCCACCCAGCGCTGACGGCGCCACGGCGTGCCGACAGGACGTTGTCAGCGTTGTTTGAGCGACGTGCCCTGGACCCCCTCCAGAGCGGACCCATCGCCGAGTTGACTGGTGGTGATGACGCTGAGGGTGCCGTCAGTCTCCAGCACGACTGCCGCCACAGCATGCAAGTCTCCCGCGCCCACGCCTCGGACGGCTTGGCGCAGCTCATCGAGGGCCACCCGCTGCTGGCGCAGCGCGTCGTAGTGGGGGATTCCGTCACGCAGGAGCAGCGTCGGACGCGCGGTCAAGACTGATCTGGCGGTGTGCAGTCGCACAGTGCTCCATGCGACCGCGAACTGCAGCGCAGCGAGCAGGACTAGGGCTGCCGCGCCTTCAGACCAGGACACGGTGCTGTTGAGCAGGATCGTGGCCAGCGTGGAGCCGATCGCGATGGTCACCACAAAATCAAATGCGTTGAGCTTGGCGAGCGTTCGCTTGCCGGACAGCCGCAGTGTCACCACGAGGGTCAAATAGGCGACGGCACCGACCGCTAGCACACGCCCGATTTGGGACCAGGAGTCAAACCACATGGTGCACAGATACCCTGGGATGCACACGCATACCCGTGCAGGTAGATCTCACGCAGCCGATCATCCTCGTGTCATGCGATTATGGGCTGACCTGGCGGCCATGGTGGTTGGGACGGACACTTCGCCGTGGTGGTGGCGCTGGCTCATCACCGACCGGGGTGATCGCTTGGGGCCCTAATCGACCGCGCGTGGCCTGGCCAGCCGTTTTCCCGGCCACCCACTGGCTCGGCCGACCAGCGAGATCAACGCAGGCACCAGCAGTGATCGGACGATGAACGCGTCGATCAGCACACCGACCGCCATCGCGAAGGCCAGTTGGCGAAACGGCATCAGCGGGATTAGCGCGAGCATCGCGAAGCTTGCCGCGAGTGTTATGCCGGCGGCGTTGATCGCATGTGTGGAGCGTGGCACGGCGACCGTGAGCGCCTCGCGGAGCGGTCGGCGGCGGGCCTCCTGCCAGATATAGCCGACGCTGAAGACGGTGTAGTCGCTGCCCAGGGAGACCAGCAGTACCGCCGCGGTGAACGGCACGAAGAAGATGAGGCCGTCGTGGCCGAGTTGGCCCTGGAACAACGCCACGGTCAACCCAAGCGTCGCCCCCACCGCAAGTACGTTGATGACCAGCAAGTACAACGGTGCGACCAGGGCGCGCAGGAACAGCACGAGCAGGACCAGGTTGACGAGTCCGACCGCGACCGCGACTCGGACCAGGTCAGCTCTGGCTTGGTCGGCCAGCGACAGCCCGATCGTGGTGTCACCGAGGTAGGACACTTCAGCGCCGGCCAGTCCAGACGTGGCAAGCAGATGCGGCATCGCCTCACGTAGTTCCCGCAAGTGTCCCACCGCGGTGGCGCCGAGCGGATCGCTGTCGAACACGACCAGGAAACGGGCCGCGCCGCCCCCCGGGGAGAGGAACAAACCGAACTGTTCGGGCAGTGCCTGGCCCAGCAGCGGTTGGTCCGATAACGGTGGGTCGCCCGGACCGAAGACGATGTCCACACCGGGCTGACGCTTGAGCTGGCCGGCGAGTGTGGTCAGCGCCGCGCGGCGATCGGTGATGCCGGGGTCGGACACGATCAGCCCGGTCGGTGACAGGATGCCCGGGGAGAATCCGGCGGCGGCGGCCGCTGCGGCATCGCGCACCTGGTTACCAGGCGGAAGCGTGTCCACCGGTGATACCCCGCTGCGCAATTCAGACAGCGGGACGCTGGCGACCGCAAGCCCCGCGATCACCCCGGCCGCGACCACCGCGGATACCCAGCGGTGCCGGATCAGGCGTGCCGTACCGGTGGTCTGGACGACCTCTACCGGGGAGACCGAAACCGCACCCGCGGCGGCATCAACGGGCTCGACCCCGCCCTCGGGTTGCGCGTGGGGCTCGGAAAGTCGCCCGCCGGCGAGTCCATAGGGCCAAAACGCCCAGCGGCCCAGCACGGCCAGCATCGCGGGCACCAAGACCACCGCCACCGCCAGCCCGATCAGCACGGTGACCGCGAGCCCGGGTCCAAAGGCACGGAACACGTCAGACTCGGCGACCACCAGTGCGGCGACACCAGCCGCCACGATCACTCCAGCGGCCACCACGATGGCCAGGTACTCACCGACGGCATCACGGGTGGCCGCCGGATTGGTTTGTCCGGCCCGCAATCTTCGCCGCAGCCCGGACAGAAAAAAGATGCTGTAATCCGTGGTGATCCCCAACATCAGGGCCACCACAATCGGCTGGATCTCCACCGGCACCGTCAAGTCGGCGACCCCAGCCAGCCACCCGATGACCCGATCCGCCAGCAGGTAGCCGACTGCGGCGGTGACCAGGGTGATCAACGGCGCCACCACCGAGCGAAATGTCAGCCCGACGATGAGCGCAATCGCAACCAGGGTGGCGGCCTCCACCAGCGGCAGGGTGCGGTCGAGAATCATTCTCGCTTGGACCTGGGTGGGGATCGTGCCCGCAACACCGACCAGCGCGTCGTCCGGTTGGTCAAATCCCGCTGCGTACTCACCGGCCACCTTGACCTGCGAGTTGAAACTCAGCGTTGGGTTGGCGAACAGGTAGGTCACGATGGTGGTGTTCTGCTCGCCCGCGGCGGGTACCAGCCGTGGACTGTTGACCAGCGGCAGAGCCAGGAATATGTCCCGGCCCGGCTGAAGACCGGTGTTGAGCGTGCGCCGGTCGATCTCAAGGGCCCGCAGCACGGCACGCTGGGTGGCCTGTGGGTCTAGGCCGTCTGGGTCACGCTGCACCACTGCGGTTCGGGTGAGCAACGGCAGACCGAAGCGCTGTGCTGCGTCAAGTTGGGCCTGGATCGCCGGCCCGCCGGCCGCAGCAATGCCGGACAGCTCACCACCGGCCGTGGCCACCCCGGGCAGCATGGTCAGCGCCGCCCAGGTGCCCACTGCCACGTTGAGTAGGACCAGCCAGCGCAGTCGCACCACGAGTTTCGCGTAGCCCCTGGCGAGTCGCATCGAGGACCTACCGCTCACTTCGCCCGGTGGCCGGCAGCCTTGTGACCGGCCAGGCTGAAATTCGGCACGGTCCCCAACCGGCGCAGCGCCGCGGCCACCAGCTGGTGGTGTCGCCCAGCCACCAGATCATCCCACGGGTCCAGGGTGATCTGATGCAGCTGCGCACTGCGCAGCCGGGTCACACAGGCGGCGCAGGCTGGTGGTGGCATTCTCCCTACGACCGCGAGCGCACGGACACCTGCCGCCGTTTCCCATTGCTACCCCGTCGAAGCGGCGGATGACACGCTGGCTTGGCACGAGCGCCAGCTCGGCGGTCACTGCGGTTCCCCCTGCACGCCGACACCATCGCATGCAATGAGCTTCGCCGCAGCGGCAGTGAGGCGCGGAACCCGAGGGCGGCGGATAACAGCTATCAGGCCGTCACCTGCCCAGACCGTAGCGTCACTGTCCAAGATCCTTGTACGGCTCACTGACCCCGCGGCGACCAATCGACGAGGCGTTGCACGCGGTGGTGACCGAGCCTATGTGCCCGGGACCTAAACCCATTACGGCAGACCCGTAGGGACGTTGGGCGCTAAATCCAGAATCTCCAGAACGAGGTGAACCAAATCTGCGCGAGCTCATCCTGTCACGCCACCTGCCGCGACTAGCTTTCTGAGGCTGGGGACCGTTTACCTGAGACACGTTGATCAGGTCGCTGAGGCGCTGGTGTGTTGGCCATGTACCTGACAATTCCCTGACGATCGGCCTTGCAGCCGAGTGGCCACGGGCGCGGGGGGCGGCGGTGGGGTAGTCCAGAACATGCCCAACGCGGTGGTGAGCCTGGATCCGCGATTACGGAGACCACACACGTCAATTACGGTTGGCGAGGAGAAGCGGATGGATATGAAGGGCCGCGGTCCTGCCCGTCGAGGACGATGAGCAGATCCAGCAGGCGTTGGGATTGGCCCTTGTCGAGGGAATCGTCAGGTCGTCAAAGCGGCATTCGGAGCGGAAGCCTTGGGGCGACTCGGTCCAACGACGGTGGATGTCATCCTGCTGGATCTCAGTCTACCGGGCGTGGATCGCCTCGCGGTCTGGCACGCTGCGATCCCGCGGTGACCTTCCCTGCATTATCACGCACGCTCAGACACCACCGCGTGATCAGCGGGGCTGGAGGCAGGGCCGACGACTACGTCCCGAAGCCGTTTGTCACCAGCAAACTTGACGCCCGTATCAGCCTAACTGCCCTCCCGTCGTCCTAGGAGTTAATGCTTCTCCCGAAGGGAGAGTTTGATGGCGAACCCGATCAATTCGGTTATGAAAGTGCTAACCATCGTGGTAGTAGTACTTGTCGTGCTGGTTATCGTGCCCGCGGTGGCTCCATTTGTCACTGCCAGGATGCCAGAATTCGGCGCCGCGGTTGGCAACTTGCTGACCGCTATCTGGCAGGCTTTTTCACACATCGTCCATAACCTTGACTGGGATGTCAAACCTCCAGGGCACTATGACCGCATCGCAGTCCGAACCAGGCCTTGATCATGTGCCCACCCCCGTATCCCGGGGATTCGACAGGCTAACCCGGGAAGACCCAATGGACATTGCTTTTACTGTGACATGAGCGGCTAGATTTCCGGCTGCGAATATACGAGGCTGCAAGTCCCTGATGCCACGGCTCGCGGTCTGAGCTGGAGCACCGGACGGGCCACTTTCCGCCAAGCTGGTTGCCTTGTTGTGACAAACCTGGGTCATCACGGAATCGTCAGGTTCGGGGCCATCCGATCAGGTGGCACCTGACAGTTTCGTTGCGAAACCGGGACACCGCGGTTGGGGGTCCGCGCACAGCGGTTACCCAATCCCAAAACCCGCGCCTGTCAGCGAGGAGGACCTCCGTGTCACTCCACCCGGTGGCCCAGCCAACGCCGCTGACATTGGCCTGGCCCTGTTCTTGATGGGCGTGCCGCTCGCCCTCTCGATCACCGTCCTGGTGTCCCTCGGCGGTCACTCATTTATCGATTTTCGGTGCCGCGGTGAGCGGCGTCGTCGCCGTGCTGGCCACGCTGGTTACCGAGGGCACCATGGAGGCACTGAGCGTGCTCACCAGCACATCGTCGGCCGGCGCCCAACGAGATCCTTGTCCGCCCGGCAGGTCGCATCAGCGGCCGATCAACAACCACCGATCAGACAAGGGTGTGGGAATGAGTGGCTTGCTTGAACTGCTGCGCGACAACACAAGCGTGCTCGGGCGGCTGGTCACCACGGCGGTCCTACTCGTCGTGGCATTGCTGGTG
>JALZDU010000107.1 GCA_030862405.1 Actinomycetota bacterium
CGCAGGCGCTCGGTTCGTCGTCGAGCTCCCGGAGCTGCCCAGATGAGGTCCCGGTCAGTTGCGCAAGTCCTAGTCGCTGGCCTGCTGGCCGCAGCCTGCGGCGTCGAAGCCCAGGATGCGCCGGAACCGTTGGACATCTCGCCGTCCTCGCCAGCCCGCACTCCAAGCGTCAGCGAGCGGCCCAGTCCCAGTCCCAGCCCCACCGCCGAGAGCACCGACTGCTGACCCGACAGCGAGCGACTGATCCTCCCGAAGACACGAACCCGAGGTGTCGTCAGTACGAATGTCAGACGACTGTCAGCTTGCGATGGTCACAAGCCTGCCGCGCTGATGCACAGTCGGCAGGGACGAGGCCCACAGCGCGGGAGAGCGGGATGACAAGGGACACGACCTTCGGCGACACTGATCTGCACGTCAAGGTCATGTGGCAGGAAGATCGGGTGATTGTCGCTGTCACCGGCGAAGTCGACCTCGCAACCACACCCCGGCTCAGCGCCGTTCTTGATGGGGTCACTGCACACTCACCCCGCAGCGTTGAAATCAATTTATCGGAGACCTCGTTCCTCGCATGCGTAGGCCTATCAGTTCTGACGGCGGCACATCACCAACTCACTGAAAAAGGAGCCGCTCTCATCGTGCACGGCACGGTAGGCGTAGTCCGACGGGCCTTTACTGCCAGCGGCCTGCACGCCCTACTACCCCATGGGGATCGCGATCACATTGTGATACCGCAGCATGGGATGGCGGCAGCCAGATGCTCCAGGATTAACACGTCCAAGCCAAATGACTCTTTTCCTGTACGACCCAGCCGGCGCGTCCGAACTCCTCACTCCAAGGAGAACGAGCATGACGCGGACCCCGAAGTGACCTGATCGGGTCTGTTGCATCCGTGGAGGGCGAGGCCGGGCAGGCTGAGTCGATGCGCCGTCACCTGGTCGAGTACTGACACCGTTGTCCGGTTTCGCGGGGTTCCGCTTCCCTCCGGAGGTAATCATGGTGGCGGTGCGGTCTGGCGGTGCGGTCAATGCCGTCAAGTTTGGCAGGGGATCTTGAAGAGGCGGATCTTGGGTGGGCCGTTGTGGAGTTGGCCGTGGGCATTCGTTGATGACGTCATCGACGATGTCCCGATGTATCAGGCCGCTCAAGACCCCCGATCGCGATATGGTCCGTCAATCGACCCGACACCGGAGAAGAAATCTCTGCACCGTTCGCCACACGCAAACAATATCGATGCGGAACGTATTCTCTTGGTCTCGACACTCGACACGACATGCTCTTTCTGGCACGGTCCCGCACCATGAGTAGCCCAGCTCAAGTCTCCAACTTAACGGAATTGGGCGGTGCGGTGGTACTTGCGGTACGGACTGTCCTGTTGGGACGTCGAGGAACTGTTGGCCGAGCGCGGTATCGCGGTGGACCACGTCACGGTCTATCGGTGGGTGCAGCGGTTCACCCCGTTGCTGATTGACGCAGCACGACCCTGCCGGCATGCCGCAGGCGATCGCTGGTTTGTCGACGAGAGGTTGTCGTCCTCGGGCGTGGAGTCTGAGCGGTCACTGTCACGGCGCGGAACCCGCCGCAGGTGTCGCACGAACCATTCCTTGGCCAGATCGGCGACCTGTTCCAGCGCGCCCGGCTCCTCGAACAGGTGCGTTGCGCGGGGAATTATCGCCAGTTGCGTCTCGGCACTCAGCTTGGGCATCGCGCTGCGGTTTAGCTCGATGACGGTGGGATCACGTTCTCCGACAATGAGCAGCGTCGGCGCATCGACCAGCCGCAGGAACTCACCACCAAGATCGGGCCGTCCGCCTCGGGACACAATGGCTTGCACGAAGTTCGGACGCATCGCCGCGGTGACAAAAGCCGCAGCTGCGCCCGTGCTGGCTCCGAACAGCCCCACGCCGAGCCCGGCCGTGCGTTCATCACCGGCCAGCCAGTCGGTCAACGCCGCCAACCGCACGGAGAGCAGGCCAATGTCGAACCGGAGCTGGCCGGACACGGCATCGATGCGCTCCTCCTCCGCGGTGAGCAGGTCGGCAAGAACCGTGGCCAGGCAGGCAGTGTGGAGTTCGCCAGCCACGTAACGGTTCCGTGGACTGTGCCGGCTGCTCCCGCTGCCGTGCGCGAACAGCACGACACCCTGCGCGGAATCCGGGACCTCAACATCAGCCTCCAAGACAACTCCGGCAGCTGGGATTTCCAAGCTCTTCACGGAGATGATGTGTCTCCCTTCACACCAGCTGATCTCGCACTCGAGATTTCATACGGCGAACGGGTAGGTATCCGGAAGCTCGCCCTCTTCCCAGCGGGCCGTCCCTTCCAACGGCTCGACGGCTCGGGTTTCGTCGATGTGGATCACGGCGTCGAACTGGTCGGCCACCCGGGTGCGGAAGTAGTGGCTCTGCCGCTCGGTCTTCGGCCGGTAGATCACGCCGATAGCCCGCTCCAGGCGCGGTACGCGCAGTGCTTCGGCGGCCCGTGGTGTGGTGGAGAACGAGAGGAAGAATTCCTTTTCGCCTACTTCGTGACACAGTTCTTCGACACTGTCGGGCAGCGCTGGCCGCACCCACTTGCGTTGCGCGGGCCCGCCCCAGTCATCGGCGGCTGTGACCGTTCCGGTGTAGGTGGTAAAGCCGATGGTGCGGCAATCACCCTGGTGCCGTTCGCGGACTAGCTGCCCCACGTTCAGCTCTCCGCGCGCCGCGGACTCGGTCGCCCTCGCGTCGCCGAGGTGAGAGTTGTGCGCCCAGACCACAATCTTCGCCTCCTCGCCGCGCTGCCGGCTCAGGTGGCTGCTAAGTGCCTCGAGGGTGTCGACCATGTGCCGGTCCCGCAGGTTCCAGGACATCACCCGCCCGCTGAACATTGATCGGTAGTACTCCGCGGCGTACTTCACCGTCTTTGCGTTTTGCTCGGCGTAGAACAGCTCGTCCTCAACGAGCAGCCCCTCCCCGTGCGCGTATTCCTTGGCGTGGCGCTGCAGATCGATGAGCTGATCCACCACCTCCTGTTCACAGGATTCCCCGCCGCCGAACGCGGCGGCC
>JALZDU010000112.1 GCA_030862405.1 Actinomycetota bacterium
ACTGGGATCAGCCCGCTGCGGCGCGGTGCCGCCGGGCCGAGGGGGAGGTGCCCGGCGGGTTCTCTGGGGCGTTGCGCCCAGTCCAATGTGTCGTCATCCGGAGGTGAGTGTCCTCCTTGTTACCTACTCAGAGTAATATTTTCCGCTCAGCCGGGCGTCATGTCCACCCAAATGGCCCTAAGCATTCCCATGCTGCGGCTAATTGGACGGAGTGTATCAAGACGACACTGTTTGATGAGCTGTAGGCCACCGCTAGCGACACAGACCGAGTTCGTACTGGCCCGGCGAAGGAAGCTGCTTGAGCCCGCGCATCGACCGAAGCCGAGACTTTGGCGAACTGTAACTCCAGCGTCATTAAGAATTAACCTTTGAAGCTGATGCATCGAGATCGCTCGCGTGGATCGCATTCAGCCGCGTGAATGCGGGCGACATGACCCGGGATCGAGGATGTAACACATCGTGCGCTATCAGTCACACCCAATTACCCGAGAATCCGCGTAACAGCGACCTCGCGCAAATCGACACATGCAACAGCGGCGGTCGGTGCGCCAACCCGGGAGGTGCTCACCTGGTGACGGGTAGCGGTCAACCGGAGTGGGTTTCCCTGGTGGATCCCGCAGCGGAAGCCGCAAGGCGCTCATGGCGTACGTCGACAGCGGGCCACAGGAGGCACCCGACCGTGAATGAAATGGACGAGGCTGTCAGCAGGGCCATCGCAGCGGCGCTCCCAAGTCAAGACGAAATCCTCCGCGCAATCCGCGAGGGCATAACATTCGGGATGCCGCCCGGCGACGTATTCGGAGAGGCGGTCTCGTACGCGATGCCGCGTCAGTCGGAGATCCTCCGCGCAATCCGCGAGGGAGTCGAGACGGCCGTACGGGCCTACCTCGACGCCAACGGACTGGACATGCCGTGGTAGCGCCCGCAGAACCACGTTGCCTGACAACGATCCTGGTATGGGCCGCAGACCTCGTAGACGAACTAACCCGTTAGCCTCTCCCAGCTGAGTAAGGCGCAAGGCCCACTGCTCTCCCGTGCTGGTGGGCCTTCGCATCTTCACCCGATCCATAGCCCGCTCTGCGCCGGGTGCGGCCTGTCAAGGAGCGCGAAGCGACCGCGTAGCGGCGGCGCGTCCGGGTGCAGAGTCCCGGGCATCGGGGTGTGCGCCCGGTGCGGCCGTGAAGGTGCCGGCGAGTTTGAGACCCCGGAATTAATGCAGGGGCAGGCAGCTCGGTGCGCGTGTGTGATCAGGGAGTGCCCTACGTGTTGACAGCGGCGGCTACCAACCCACGTGGACCCCGTCTACCCCGCACGGTTGCCGACTACTGCAACGTTCAACCGCGTGATAACGACAAACGGCGTGACACGACATAAAAGGTTGTCTGGCGGTCCCGGCAGGTGCCGGTGAACACCATACCGAGGCCTTGACCCACCAACCTGAGCAAAGCAGGAAGGCAGAACCATGGGCACTATGGCAGTTCCCTGTGACGACCACCCGCAATGGTGCGTGTTGACCCGGGACCATCACCCCTACGGACCACGCGACATCGACCACCAGTCCGCGGACCTCACGATCCGGCTCACCGACTTCAGTCTGACCGGCAAGTTGGTGCAGATCGACGAGATCGGAGTGGGTAGGGGTGAGCCCGAGGTGATCGTCGAGGCGCATGACGAGGTGGAGTCTGGGCAGCCTGACTTCAGCAGCGTGATGCGCTTAGAGGACCTGCCCCAGCTCGCGAAGTGGGCAATGCAGCTGTACTGGCGGTCCGCCTAAATGCCGAACGAGTACCTCATCCCTGCGCGGTGTCGACAAGGCATTCACGGTGTGGCTGACGCAACTACTCAGTGCGTGGCTATACAGCGATCCCTGGCCGGCTGCCGATCCCTGGCCGTAGGCCGGTGCACTGCAACGATGCGCACAGTCCCGGCTGCGTACTCACGACTCAGATCGGTGCTGTGCTGCTGCGGCAGCCTATCGGCCTACCGCGGCGCTCTTCTTCGGACCTACATGCCTGATTTCCTGTCACAAACCTTCCTCGGAGTACCCGCCATCTTCGGCGACGACCGCCGCCTGACAAACTACGCCTACTAGAAGGCAAGGTCGTATTCCAGCAGACCGCAGTGGCGTGGACCGCAGTGCCGCAGCGGCTAGGACATTCGCCCGACAAGTGGCGGGTCACTGAAGCGGCCGCTAGGCCCGAGCACCCCTCGACAACATGACCCGTCGACAGCCCGCGGGATCTAGTGCCGGTTGTCACGACGGGTCGGGTACAGACGGTGGGCTTCGCGCGCAGATGCACCGTCCAGGACTCCAGCAGCATCGCCAGGTCGAGTATCGCGGGGCTAGCTGGCATGTCCGATATCCTGACTAGCTACGGCATGCTTGCCTGGTCTCGCCCGCAGACCGGATAAAGAGCTGCTCACAGAGGGTAAGACGGGGTTTTGCTCAGTCCAGGTAGTCGCGCAGGACTTGGGAGCGGGAGGGGTGGCGTAGCTTGGACATCGTCTTGGACTCGATCTGCCGGATCCGCTCCCGGGTGACTCCGTAGACCTGACCGATCTCATCCAGCGTGCGGGGTTGGCCGTCGGTGAGCCCGAATCGCAGCCGGACCACACCGGCTTCGCGC
>JALZDU010000124.1 GCA_030862405.1 Actinomycetota bacterium
CTGCCCCACCTCCCACAGGCTCATGAGAGGCTTTTGCGGTTCGACGCAGATCGGTTCGACGGCCGTTGACGACCCGTCGACGCCGTGCCTGGTGGTCAGGGGGCTGCCGTAGGTGGCACGCCTCCTCTCTTTCCACTCTCTTACCAGCCAAATCAACAAACCGATGCCACATGCGTGTGCACTCGCTTGGCACTGACCTTTGTACATTCGCACGTGTGGGGTAGAGCGTGACCGGAGTTGAGGAGGAGCTGAACGTGATCGGTAGTGAGTTGTTTCGGGAAAACGCTATCGCGTCCCTCTGGGGCGCCGACGATCACAACGGCATTGAGTCGGCTCCAACCTGACATCACGGTGTGCACCGTGACCGGCGCGGTGAACCCAGATACGACGTCGATCCTGAGAAACGCACCCGCCGAGGGGTGACGGGATGACAACGCCCACCTTGTGATCGACCTGTCCACCGTCACGTCCCTAGATTCGGTCGGTCTTTACACTCTCCTGGAAGCCCGCCATAAACACCACATTAACGGCGGTGGTCACCTGGCAGTCGTAGTCGACGCGAATTGCCAAGTCATCCCAGCACTACACATCGTTGCACTACAGGCGATGTTCGACTGACACCACAAACTGACCGAAGCCGTCCGCGCCTGTACCAGCGCGGGTACAGACGACGGTGGTAAGCCCAAGCGCAGAGAAGCAAGGGGGCGGTCGGAGGGCCCGGTTGCTACGTCACGCGCGCAGCCTGGCCGGGTAGCAACCGCCGCCGTCATCCACTGTGTCATGCCCCGTTGACAGCCGCTGGCGGTGGGTTTTGTTCGCAGGGCACTTGGCTGCCGTTGCCGGGCAGCAGGTCGTCTCGTACCCAGCCCTGGTCTCCGGTAGCGACGTTGCGCAGGAAGGTCCACGTGCCACCGTCTCCGGGGGTGTAGCACAGGTAGTCGGCGCGCTGGTCGGGCGTCCCCTGACCGGTCTGTATGCAGGAGTTGCTGGGACCGCTACGCAAGGTCACGGTTGTGGCCGGGAAGGTCACCCAACCACTGAAGTCCTTGTCTGGATAGCTGATTGCGCAGGCGACCATGGTGGACGCTCCTGCTCCAGGGCTCTTGGGCGGTGGTGTCGGCGCTTGAGCGCTGGCAGGCGCAGCGATGGCCAGGGTGGCCATGGCCGCAGCCAGCAACGAACCGGCCACGCGTGCGGAGGTCCAAGGCATCAACAAAGACTCCATATCCTTCTCGTGGAAACCCAGCAACCCGCCTGAACGGCGTCTGGGAGCGAACCGCCTGTGTTGCGGCGACTACGTTACGTTACTACACGCGCTTGCCGGCGTGTTGCACACCGTTGTCATCTCGGCCTGGTTTCGCCCCTACCGGCGGGAACACTGAACGCTGCGGTCAAAGTCGTTGCAGGCCAGCGAGTACCCGCTGCATCAGGGCAACGTCGGATGCGGCGTCCGCGGAGCCAACCGTGCGGTGGACCGCGACGCTGCCCGCGGCGGCCAGGTCTCCCAGCACTACTCGAGCCACGCCCAGGGGGATCTTCAGCAGGGCGGCGAGCTCGGCGACCGAATGCGGAGTGGCGCACAGCCCGAGAATCGTGCGGTGTTCTGCAGGGGCCGCAGGGTCGGTTGGGCGACCAGTCGCCGAGACCAGGGTCTCCACCGCAAGGTTGACCGGTGATGCGGTTCGTCCTCCGGTCCAGAAGTAGGGCCGCACCAAGTCGTAGGTCTGTTTGGATGTGTCCCAGTCAGCGTGGTGGGCCCAGTCAGGCTCGGGCACCGGCAGGGTGATGTCGTGTTGCGGGGCGGCTTGCTGCTGACTGGGTGAGCGCTGCAGGCCGGTGGCGTCTGCTGCCTGCTGCTGGGGGTCCTGCTGTTGAAACTGCAGGAGCTGGTGCAACAGCTCACCCCCGGCGTCGCGCCAACGGTTCACGATAACCGGGAACCGGGCACCGATCAGGCCGACGACCTGGCCTTCGCGAGGATGTTGGCTCGCAACGGCATCGTCTTTGTCCGGCGGCTCGGCTGCCGCTCGGCTACGACGTCCCGCCGCGCCGCCGAATCGGGCGCCGGTCAGGCCGACCACTGGACCATCGGGGTGTTGAGGGTCTTGCGAGTGGTGATCCGCTTGTTCCACGGGCGGACAGATTAGGCGGCCCTTACGGACCCGGTGACGAGGGGTAGCGCCCTAGCTACGGGATGATTGGTGGTAAGGCTCGACATACCGAGCAGCGCTGCAGTCCGATTTGTCGAGATCTGTTGATCATGGCACAAATGCGTGTCACCTGGACAATGTGTGCCGAGGTCTAGAGAAAGCCCAAGAGGGTCCTACGCGAATTCCACATCCCCGGCTGGCTTGGTGCTACTCAATAGCACTTGCCGCATTGCGCCCGCCCCGAGGTGCTCGCCGTGCTCGGCTCCCTCGCGGCTGTCCACACGCCTTCACGGTGTTGGCGCTCGGGACTCAGGCACGAGTTGCTGACGCCAGCACGGCTGGCACTCAATCCACCTACACACGATTCTGCCCTTCGGTCAGCGGTGCTCGACAGATCACCAGTATTACTCAAGGCACATTAACCAAATACTCGCATATTCGGTGGCAAGAGTCTCTAATAGCACAACATACGGTTTCTTCACTGCGCGAGTGAATTGCGGTCCGGCGCAGGCCTCGGCCAGGATCGGCACTCCCGTGCCGATACCCCGCCAACCTTCAGTGAACCGTTGGAATCGGTCCGAACTGCGGGTTGTGTACACGGTTTGTCGCTGCATTACCGAGTGGCGCGGCGGCCGCGGTAGCAGTGCGGACACACTTGGTCGGGATCGGGCGGACGATCGGGCAGCGCCGGATCGTTGCCGTGCAGATAGCACACAGGACGAAACACCGCACCGCACACCGCCGCCACGGTGCCATCGGACTGCAACTCACCGCAGTGCGTGTCCCGGTCAGACGTCGAGCGCAGATACCAACTCATCACCCACCGCCCCCCGCAGTGATCAACGAGGCCAGCAATGCCCAGTCACGCAGTGTCTAAAGGGGGCCGCAAAAACACGCCCATCGGGTGGTCACCGCTACAGTTTCTCGGGTTTCTGAACCGCTATCGGTTACGGCCCTCGGGAGCACGACGCGCCGAGGGCTGCGAGGTCCCACAGCGGAGCCTGATGCGCGTCGACACTGCTGCCGGCTCTCCTACGAGAGTCAGCGAGTCGGCCATCGAGCGGACTTGCGTCTGGTAAGCCTGGTAGGTGAGCGCTCGGCGTCCTGGGCGTTGAGTCCGGAACAGAAGATCGTGCCCTTGCCGGTCGGGTCGGGAGTTGATCGCTGATGGGATGCCCGCTGGCTGGTGGCGTGCGCGCTGATTCATTAGGTCGCTGATGCTTCTCCGCTGCTGTGATCGAGCATGAGGGAGACGAGTTGCTGTTCGTGGGAGACGACTGGGCCAAGGCGCACCACGACGTCGAGTTGATGGACGCCGCGAGGCGGCGGTTGGCCACGGCCCGGCTGCCTGAGGGGGTAGTGGGATGGCCGCGCTGCACGCGATGATCGGCGAGCAGCTCGGCGAGGACACTAACGAAGCGGAGGTGTTGGTCGGCATCCAGACCGACAGGGCCCGTGGGTGGCCGCGTTGATCGCCGCCGGGTACACGGTGTTTGCGATAAGCCCGTTGCAGGTGGCCCGACTACGTCCCCGCTGCGCGTGAGGCGTTTGAGGATATGGATACCGCCGATGCTGTGTTGATGCCGCCCCCGCCGACGTGCCCCTACGGCGTTCGCCCCAGGGGCCAGACGCCGATTTACGACCAGCTGCGTGGCGAGCGAATCAACGCCGGATGTCTCGACTACCGGCCCGGACCCACAACGGGTCGATCACCGCGGCAACACCGCCTGCTCACCGACGCGCAGGTTCCGGCCGTGGTGTTGGGACCACCAGGTCCAGGAGCTGACCACGTCGCCAATCAGCACCATCCCGTGCGGATATATCCGGTGGGTCGGCCAGCAGGCCACGAACAACGGGCTGCCGCGATGTGGGGACCGCGAACAGCCCTTTCCCGGCAGCCCAGGCGAACCAAGCACGGTGCGCATCAAGCACTTCTGTGGAAGAGGTCGAAGTGGTCGGTGAACTCCCGAGTACCCTGATTAAACCCGGCTCCGACGAGGCACATCGAGCTGGACTTGCCCATGAGAGTTCTGTTGCTCGTGGTGTTCATCGGCTGCCAGTGGTCAATTCCAGACGTAGCGGCCACCAGGCTCGGGGCCGATGGCCCAGGATGTGCGTAGTCGTCGAGGAGCGCCTGAGGGTGATCCGATGCCGTTGACCCCCGCCGACGTTTACAACGTCGCGTTCAGAAAGCCGTCGCTTGGCAAGCGGGGCTACCACGAGGACGAGGTGGACGCCTTCCTCGACCTGGTTGGGGCCGAGCTGGCTCGGTTGATTGAGGAGAACAGTGATCTCCGCAGTCAGGTTGAGCAGCTCGGTCAGCAGCGGCGCGCTGCGCCGATCGACACCAGGCCTAATCTTCGCCCGTTGGACCCGCCTCGGCCGGTCATGGCCTTGGGACCGCCGATGAGGGAACAGGCCTGGTCAGGTGGCGATCGTAACGTCCAAGTCGTCAAGGTGCTGGACTTGGCCCAGGAGATGGCTGACCGGTTGACCGGCGAGGCGAAGGCCCAAGCGGACAGGATGTTGATCGAGGCCCGAACCACCTCTGAGCAGCTGCTCTCCCAGGCCAGACTGAAGGCCGACGACATGGTCAACGAGGCCAGAACCCGTGCCGAGACCATGCTCAGTGCTGGTCGTACCGGAACCGAGACCCTGGACTGGCAGTTCCGGGAGAATGCCGCGTCGCTGGAGCGCGAGGCGGCGCGCAAACACACCGAGATCATCGCTGCGCTCAGCCAGGAGAAGAGGATCCTGGAAAAGAAGATCGACGAACTGCGCACGTTCGAGCGCGAATACCGCATTCGCTTGCAGACCTACCTGGAGTCACAGCTTCGGGACCTAGACGGGCGCGAATCCGCCGCACAGCAGACCCGATGGGCACCCGCATGGCTTGGTGACCCTAGGTTCGGCGCGCGTGCCCAAGCAGGGTCTAGGTAACAACGGGACCGGCGTGCTACTCGAGGGGCGTTGCAAACCTACGGTCATTCCGGCCTGATGTTGTGGTTCAGGCGGAAGAGGTTGGTTGGGTCGTATCGCTGCTTCAAGGCGACGAGACGGTCGAGGTTGGACCCGAAGGTGCCGCGAACCATTCTGTCGTTGTCCTCATACAGTCCCGGGAAGTTCAGGTATTCGGCGCCCGTGGCGAACGGCTCCAGCGCGTGGAACGCCGCGCGACCCCATTCGAGGGCCGCGCCGTCGTCCTCTGGATGTTCCCAGTTGGACTCGATGCCGAGCAGGAAGGGCGCGGAGCGATCCCCGAAAGCGGTGTCCGAGGGCCCCACCCGGCTAAATGCGCCACCCAGCTGCCAGATATCGAGCGTCGAATGCGGGGAGGGGCTGCGCTCGTTCAAGTCGACAAGGGCCGTGATCGCGTCTTCGGGCAGGCCCGCAAGGTAGTGCGACTTCCAGTAGTAGCGCATGTCGTGGGCGGGGTAGTCGGCGTCGAAGAATCGTTGCATGTCTAGATAGGGAAGCGTTTCTGAAAGATCAGCGATCGGCGAGCCGAACTCGCGGAGCGGCTTCAGGTCGTGTTGCGCACGCGCCTGCTCTCCACAGTGCACCGCCAGGTAGACCACGATCGGGGTGTGGTGGTGCTCGGCCGGAATCCCCTCAATCTCGGGTGCGTGCCACAGGATGGCGAACGAGCTCACCTCGTCAGGAGCGGTGATCGCCCACTTGCGGTAGAAGCGCAGCGCTTCATGGGAGTCCCGGCCCGCGTGCACGACAAAGGCGAGGAACACGTCGGGCCCCACGGGATGTGCCCGGTACTCGAACGACGTGACGATCCCGAAGTTGCCCCCGCCGCCCCGCACGCCCCAAAACAGGTCGGGGTTGCGGTCTTCGCTCGCAGTGATCAACCGGCCGTCCGCGGTCACGACGTCGACGGAGATCAGGTTGTCAGAGCTGAGCCCGTGCTTGCGGCGCAACCAACCGAGTCCACCACCAAGCGTGAGACCGGCGATCCCGGTCGCCGTGACGACCCCCATCGGCACGGCGAGTCCGAACGCCTGCGTCTCATGGTCGAGTTGCCCGATAGTGACGCCGCCTTCCGCGCGAACGGTGGCTGTCTCAGGATCGACGCGAACGCTGTTCATGAACGAGAGGTCGATCACCAAGCCGTCGTCGCAAACCGCGCTACCGGCCACGTTGTGCCCGCCCCCACGCACGGCGACGGGCACGTTCTGGTGGCGCGCGAAGCTGACGGCGGTGATCACGTCGGCGACACCCGCGCAGCGCGCGATGAGGGCTGGGCGCTTGTCCACCATGCCGTTCCACACCAGGCGGGCCTCGTCGTAACCGTCGTCCGTAGGCTGGACGAGCCGCCCACGTAGCCCCGACATCAGTTCGCGAGCGAGACCGTTGCCCATCTCCGTGGCCGCCGCGCCGAAAGTTTCCACAGTCTGTGTCCAGCCTCCTGTGGTCGAGATCAGGTTTTGCGGTATGCGCTCTTAAGGAGAGCGGAGGAGCACATCCAGATACGTCTGGACCTACGGCTCCGGCCGGAGCCAGGCGGTCCAGCGCTCCACGGCGATGTAACCCATTCGTTCGTACAGGGGCCGGCCGTCGTCGCTGGCGATGAGTACCGCCGGCGCGGCCGGATCGGCGAGGGTTGCAGCCCAGGTCACAGCGGCGCCCGCACCGCGGCCTCGCACGGACGGAAGCGTTGCGACGTACTCGACGAGGGTGACCCCAGCGTGCCGGTGCGCTGCCGCCATCGCTACCGGTACCCCGTCCAGCCATGCGAGCCAGACTCGGGTAGCCGGCTGCAGCAGCGTCGGACCGAGCAGGTCGCCCGGCTTGAGCGGCTCCAACTCCGGCATCGGGTACCCCTCGACGAGGACCCGCTCGGCGAGCGCGAGCCCGTCCGCGTCCTGGACCTCTCGCACTTCGACTTCCGGCGCGGGCGAGGCCGGCCGCGGGCCGGGGAAGCGAACCATGAGCGGTGGATGCCCGAGCAAGGCGAGTCCGTACGGCCGTAGGTCCGGCGTGGGCCACGCGCTGATCAGCAGGTAAGGCACCTGCGGCGGGAACAGAGCACCGATATCACCCACGGTTTCTTCGGGGCGGGTCAACGGCTGTACCAGAACAACCGGATTGGTCAGCGCTCCGCGGTCGCCGATCCAGGCCCCGGCCCACTGCGGCCCGGATCGCCACGGTCGTCCCGCGCCGCGCGCGACTTCCACGGGCCACGAGGCATGCACGAGGACGGCCTGCCGGAGCAGAGTGTCGTCGACCGCGAGATCCGGCTCCCAACCGGTCGTGAGGTGTTCACCCTCCGCTGGGAGCATCGACGTACTCATGCTCGCCACGATGACGGCAGGTCCGCAGTGCAGCAAGACCCAATACCGGTCCGGATGCGCATGATGACCGTCACGCGTCTCAGGGAACAGTTGGTGGGAGCAGGTTCGGGACGACTGCCGGGGCACCGGTGTTGCAGCTGTCATCGCCGGCACCGCCGTTAAGGATGTCCCTGCCGTCGCCACCATTAAGGGTGTCGTTGCCGGCATCACCGTTGAGCGCGTCATCGTTGGCGTTGCCATTGAGGATGTCAATGCCGGCGTCGCCATAGATGGTGTCGGATCCGGCGGTAACTGCGGTAACTGAGGAGAGAGTGCTGGATCCGACGGGATAGCATCGGTCGCCAGATCCCTGATACCGAACCTGATCACAAGGAGCCACTGTGTCGCAGCTCAGTCCCGTGTCCGCCGAGCCCGCCGCAAGCGTGCTGGTAACGGCCGGGACCACAGCCGGTCAGGCGGTGCGGGAGGCGGGCTTGCCCGGCAAGGGCGTCGACGCCGTGGTGGTTGTGCGGGATGCCGAGGGCACACTGCGTGACCTGTCCTGGGCGCCAGAGACCGACACGGCAGTGGAGCCGATCGCAGCCTGCACTGAAGCGGGCCGCAACGTCATCCGGCATTCCTGCGCCCACGTGCTGGCGCAGGCCGTTCAGGCACAGTTCCCGGACGCCAAACTCGGCATCGGGCCGCCGGTGAAAGACGGCTTCTACTACGACTTTGATGTCGACCGGACGTTCACCCCCGAGGACTTGCAGGCGCTGGAAAAGCAGATGAAGCAGATCATCAAGCAGTCCCAGCGGTTCTCTCGCAGGGTTGTGGAATCGGTCGAGGACGCACGGCAAGAGCTGGCGGCCGAGCCGTACAAGTTGGAACTGATCAACCTGAAGTCCGACGTGGACACATCTGAGGTGATGGAGCTCGGCGGCAGCGAGTTGACCATCTACGACAATCTCGACCCACGCAGCGGGGAGCGAATCTGGAGTGATCTGTGTCGCGGCCCGCATGTGCCGACGACCAAGCACATCCCCGCCTTCACCCTGACCCGCGTCGCGGCGGCCTACTGGCGGGGCAACGAGCGCAACCCCCAGCTGCAGCGCATCTACGGAACGGCGTGGGAGTCGCAGGAGGCCCTCGATCACCACCAGGCGATGCTCGCCGAAGCCGAGCGCCGCGACCATCGCCGCCTCGGTACCGAGCTGGATCTGTTCAGTTTCCCGGACGAGATCGGCTCCGGTCTTGCGGTGTTCCATCCCAGGGGCGGCATCATCCGGCGGGAGCTAGAGGACTACTCACGACGCCGTCACGAGGAGGCGGGGTATGAATTCGTCTACACCCCGCACATCACCAAGTCCCATCTGTTCGAGATATCCGGCCATCTGGACTGGTATGCCGAGGCAATGTTTCCCGGCATGCACTTGGACGCTGAACTCAACGCAGACGGCACAGTCCGTAAGCCCGGCCAGGATTACTACCTGAAGCCAATGAACTGCCCGTTTCACAACCTTATCTACAGGTCGCGCGGGAGATCTTATCGGGAACTGCCGCTACGGCTGTTCGAGTTCGGCACGGTATATCGCTACGAGAAATCCGGTGTGGTGCACGGCCTGACCCGGGTTCGAGGCCTGACCATGGACGACGCGCACATCTACTGCACCGTGGAGCAGGTGCAGGCGGAGCTGCAGTCGCTGCTGTCGTTCGTGCTCGGCCTGCTGCGGGACTACGGGCTGGAAGACTTCTACATCGAGCTGTCGACCCGAAACGACGAGAAGTACATCGGCACGGATGATGTCTGGGCCCGGGCCACCGAGACCTTGCGCCGGGCCGCTGAGACCAGCGGGCTGGACTTGGTGCTCGACCCGGGTGGCGCCGCGTTCTATGGTCCCAAGATCTCGGTGCAGGCTAAGGACGCACTGGGCCGAAACTGGCAGATGTCGACCATTCAAGTGGATCTGAACCTGCCTGATCTGTTCGAACTGGAGTACACCGCCGCTGACGGCTCGCGGCAGCGACCGGTCATGATTCACCGGGCGCTTTTCGGCTCAATCGAACGGTTCTTCGGCATTCTTACCGAGCACTACGCCGGGGCTTTCCCAGCGTGGCTCGCTCCGGTGCAGGTGGTCGGTATTCCGATTGCGGACGAGCATGCCGAGCATCTGCACCGGGTGGCGAAGAAGCTGCGCGCCAAGGGAATCCGCGTCGATGTCGACGCGTCCGACGATCGGATGCAGAAGAAGATCCGCAACCACACCACCCAAAAGGTTCCGTTCATGCTGCTGGCCGGGGCAAAGGACGTTGAGGCAGGTGCGGTGTCCTTCCGATTCCGCGATGGCAGTCAAATCAATGGCATCCCGGTAGACGAGGCAGTCGCCGGCGTCACGGAGTGGATCGCGCAGCGCGTCAACTCCTCCCCCACCGCTGATGACTTCACCACCGAGACCGGCTCAGGTGGAGTTGATGACCGCGACCTGAGTTAGGCGTCACATGATGCCTGTGGTGGTCCGCCGCCTTCAGGAGGACCATGGGGTGACCGGCGTCACCAGGAGGGGACTGATGAAGGTCGAAGAGATCCTCAAGGCGAAGGGTCGATCAGTCGAGACCATCGAGCCCGACGCGAGCATCGCTGAGGCGGTAGGCCTGCTGAATGGGCCTCCTCAGATCGGGGCCCTAGTCATCCGCAGCAGCGAAGGGCAGCGACCGATCGCTGGCACGCTCACTGAGCGTGACATCATTCGTGCTCTCGGCAAGTACGGCTCGAAGCTCTTGACCAAGCGGGTCACCGACGTCATGTCGCGCAACGTCCCGGTCTGCGGACCGCAGGACAGCATCGCGCGGCTCATGCAGCAGATGACCGCCTCCCGCTACCGTCACCTGCCCGTGGTCGACCGGGGCAAGCTGGTCGGCCTGGTCAGCATCGGTGACGTCGTCAAGGCGCGGGTCTCGGACATGGAACTCGAGACCGGGCTGCTGCGGGATCTTTACATCGCGCGCGGATAGTCCGCCTGGCGGTTCCATTACATGGAGTAGCGTCCTGACATCTCCGGCCTATCCGAGCGCAGCGTACCGCGCTCTTAGCGCGGACAATTTCGAAGAGTCGGGCGTGGACACCATGAGCAACGTCGACAAGTACCGGTCCGCGCACCAAGCGTTCAACCGTCGTGACTGGACGGCGCTCCTGCAGAACTTTGCCGCTGACGCCAATTACGCCGATCGGCGCGCAGTTCTGCAAGATTATGCGGTTCAACGCGGCGGGCAGATCATCAGCGGAAGTATCCACGAAGTATCTACTAAGACCTGGTCACCATCCTCGTTCAGCTAGGCCATATGGAGGTCCCGCCGGCGACCTGAACCGCCCCGTGTTAACCTGGTCCAGCAACCTTATCTAATCCACGAAGGAAAATTCCAATATCGCTCCGGGATTGTCCAGCTTGTCAGTCGGAGGCCCGGACTGGGGTCCGGCCCGACCAGTGCTGTCGGTGACGATATAGAGAGTACGATTGTCCGGGCTCAGCACCAGATCTCGATAGCGGTTTGTGGTTTTGAAGAACTGGGTGATATCGCCCTGAACCGAGCCGCCGTCCTGCGTGAGCCCCAAACAATAGAGTGCGCCATTCTTCAGGCTCGTCACGAGCAAAGAGTTTCGACATGGTTCTAACCCACCCTTGTCGGCGGCCAAGTAATCTATGCTGGACGGCGCTATCGACGGCCAGCAGATGTATGACTGCTCACCGCACGCCGGATCCCGAAAGTTGTGTCCGTCCGCGACGGTGTAGAGCGTCTTCAGTGGCTCGACATAGTCTGGGCTGCTCCAGGCAGTCTCCCTTTGCTGCGGGACCGACGGCGGAGAAGCAAAGTTATCGTACCTCAGCGCGGAACACGGTGGCGTGGTCGATGCCGACCAGTTCGCGTACAGATAGGCTTGATCGTCTTTGAAACCAGAAACATACGGCCAGCCATAGTTCTTGCCTGCCTGGATCAGGTTGATCTCATCGTCAGCCTTGGGGCCGTGTTCCGCCGAGAAGAGGCGGCGCTCTGGTCCGAAGACAAGGCCCTGCAGGTTTCGATGACCATATGAGTAAATATGGCTACGCACTCCGTTGATCACCGGATTATCCGACGGAATACTGCCGTCGAGGTTGAGTCTGAGAATCTTTCCGACGTACGTGTCCCAATTTCGCGCACCGACGTTCTCTGCGGTGGGAAGATCTTGGGCACGGATCGGATTGCAGAAACGCTTGAACTGATTGTTACCCTGGTCGCCGATTGAATAGTATAGCTTTTGATCAGGCCCAAGCAACAGTCGCCCAGAATTGTGGTCCGAACTGGCCGGTAGATCCGAGATCACGTCGACTGGATTGGCCAGAGCCTGCGCCGCTGGATCGTAAGTGTAGCGAACTATCTTCATGCGCCGATCGACCGCCGCGTTAGGCGAGACATTGTAGGTATACGCTAGGTAGACGCCACTGTTCTCGCTTTCCTTGAGGAAGTTCGGCTGAAATGCCATACCGAGCAGGCCGTCCTGACTGTCGCTGGCATACGCGTCGGCGATGGCGAGCACAGTGGTTTTCGCTCCATCCACCGGGTTCACCCGGGTCACTGCCTTGCCGGCCTTCTCGGTAACCCAGAGAAATCCATCGGGACCCCAGGTGATCTCCCACGGGTCAGCCAAACCGGTAGCCAGCACGCGAAACGGTAAAGATTCGCCTGGACGTGGCGCTTCTCCCAGCGGATTCCCCGGAGAAGACACACAACCCGCCGTTGACAGCACGAGCAGGGTGGCCATGGCCAAAAGCCGCTTCATGTGTCCTCTCCTTTTGGCAGGCGCATTTGGCAACCGCTCAGTTCGTCGACGCAACGTACACGATGTCACTGCCCGTCGGCCTGCGGGGATCGCGCGCCCGGAGTACATCCGCCGGTTGGGTGTAGGCCGGCGCTGCAAGGGGTAGAGCAACAGTGCAAGCAGGTCCGCGAGAGAGGAGCCACGATGGGTACCGCGAGTGGAGAGGCCGGTCCGGTCACCGGGACGAAGGACAAGGACTACAATCTCATCTGGTTCGTCGAGCAGTGCCTGAGCAACGCACTGCGCCTGGAGACCTATATCCAGGACGCCGAACGCGATGGTGATTCAGAGCTGGCCGATTTCTTCCGCCGCGCCCAGGGCGAGAGCCGCAAGGGGGGCGAGCAGGGCAAAGCACAATTGCGCAAGCGCTTAGCCGGCTGACGCCAGGGTCAGAGAAGATCAATCGACTCCCCTTGGGCTCCCTGCCAGGCCTATGTCAGGCTATGAGGCTGTCCTGAAGGGATTCGAGTAGCTCGGCGGGACCCTGATACACCTCCACCGCGCCCGCCTCGCACAGCTCCTCGCGGCTGGTTCCGCCGGTGAGGAATGCGATGCAGTCGAGCCCGACCTTCTTGCACGCCTGCACGTCCCAGACGGTATCTCCGACGAAGACCGCCGCGTCGGGGGCGACCTCGCCGCGCTCCAGCGCTATCTGCAGGATGTCCGGTGCCGGCTTGCTCTGCTCCGCGTCGCCAGCGGAGGTCGCCGTGGTGACAACGTCCTCAGCATCGAGCGCGTCGCGCAGCGCGCGCATTTCACGTTCGTTGGCCGAGCTTGCCAGCACCACCCGCATGTCCCGGCTGGCGCACGCCCGCAGCAGATCCGCGGCGCCGTCGAAGGCTCTCAACCGCGGCCAGTACGGGGCATACAGCGCGGTGTGTGCGGATCGCATCTCGTCGTCGGCCGCACGGTCGCGATCGCCCGGCAGCAGATGATCGAGCAGCTTGTCCGACCCCATACCGATGGTGCGGTGGATGTTAGCCATCGGCACGTGGTGGCCGTACTGGCGAAACGCCTCCCACCAGGTAACGGCATGCAGGTAGTTGGTATCGACGAGGGTACCGTCCACATCGAACAGGACTGCGGAGATTCGAGTCATGCTGCAAGAACTACCCACGGCATCGCGGTGGTATGCGCCGGATCGCGCGTGGGTGTTCCGGCAGGGGTGACCGCCGCGTCCCGGTCACCCCTGCTCGCGCGGCGCCGTCGCGCGAGCACGTGATCGCATCAGCCTCCGGATCCGGTGCTCCCCGATCCGCCGCTTCGCTTGCCACCGCCCGTTTTCATTGAGGATCCGCCTCCTGACGTGTCCCCGCCTTTCGTCGATCCGCCGGATCCGCCGTCGCCGCCCGAGTCCGTCCTCCCTGAAGGCTTCCCTGATGTGTTCCCGCCTCCCGTCGCACCACCGTTATCGTTACCGCCGCGGCGCGGGTTCGATCTCTGGGAATTTGACTGGTACTTCTGAATGGCTGCTTGGATGGCCTTCTCATACTCTGCTCGCGTCGCGCCGTCACTGGGTGGAGGCGGTGGCGGCGGGGGGTTCGTCCGCGGGCGGGGGTTGCCAGACTCAGGGTTACCTTGCCGATCAGCAGATCGCTGGGTCTGGTCTGCCGGCCGGTCAACTCGCTGCCCGAGATCAGCTGGCGGGGCCGGATCTGCTGCTAGACCGGGCTGGCCTACCGGCACTGACGATCCACCACCAGGGGGCACCGCGGTCCGATTACCAACCAGCGCTGGGGCGGGCTGCGTTTGGACGGGCTCGGCGCCTGGCGCTGCAGGAGGCGCAGCAAGCTCGCCACCGACCTGACCCGGGTCACCACTGCCCGCGGCCACAACGCCGGCCTGACCACCTGTTGACGCAGCCACCACCGAGCCGGAAGGCGTATCCACCGACAACAGCGGCGGCACGACGATCCCTACTGCAAGCGCCGCCACTGCACAAAGTAATACACCCACCACGATCTGACTGTTGGATCGCGTCAGCCTCGGCCTTGGGGGTCGTGGCCCAGGTCGTTGGACGTTTCCGTGGCGTTGACGTAATGGCCCGCGCGGCCGAACCCTTTGTCGATGCGCCGGTCGGCGCGGCTGCGCCGGTGGGCGCGGCTGCGCCGAAACCGGAGGCGGGGGCGGCTCAGACCGCTCCCCGTTTTCACGGCGTTGCCCGAATGGCCAACCTAAGCCAATCCCTTGTGCCCTTTGCCGATGCGCCGGTCGACGCACCTCCGCTGGCGGGCGCGGCTGCGCCGGAATCGGGGCCGGAACCGGGGGCGGCTCAGACCGCTCCGCGTTTTCCCGGCGTTGCTCGAATGGTTGACCTAACCCCCCAGCCCATTGTGTCCTTTGCTGGTGTGCTGGCGGGCGCGGCTGTGTCGGCGGCGGCGCCGGCTGCTCTGGATTTTCCCGGCGTTGCCGGAATGGACGACCTGGCCAATCCCTTGGTCGCCGCGTCAACCGGCGCGGCCGAGATCTACCCGCGCTTCTATTCCGTGGAATCGGATCCGGCATGCCTGACTCCAGCTAGTGCAAGTGAAGCTGGTGCGAAAGCGGGTCCTGCCGTCGGCGCAGCCTGCAACGGTGCCAGATCAGCTACTCCTATAACGCCCTGAGTACCGCACGTCGCGCACTCAGGTGAATACCGCACAGCCGCCGGGAAAGTCCGCTGGACCCGGGCGTCATACACGACGAGTTTCGGCGCGGTGGCCTCTTGCCCTGACGTAGCAGCGAACGTTCGCACGGCTTCTGCAACTTGCACTGACGCCACAACGCCATTCAAGAATATCACGGAGGGTGCCGGGTCCTCGGTGCCGTAACCCCGGGACCTTTCGTAATCTTGTACCGCTGGCGGTGCCAAATCATACGCCGCCCGTTGGGCGTGGATAAAACCACGACACTCGAGGCAACCAACTCCTGGTGCAACGACTTGGACTTGCCCGCCGAGTCTGGCAGCGAGGCTGTCGGTGCCGAGTCTCGCGCCGGTACCGGCATCGATGAGCGGTATGAGATAGCGAATGGATAGATGGTTCAACGACAGGCGTGCGCCGTGCCCGTCGACGCAACCGAGCAGCAGATCAGCTGCCTTAGCGTGGTCGAGGGCACTACTGTCCAGAAGTGGCGCTGCCACGGCTGTCACCGTCGTTGCTGGCGCCAGGCGCCCGATAAGTTCCCGGAATACGTCGACCTTGTACCGTCCGACGTCGTCTGGTGTCGCCCCGATAAGGCGGTTAAGATTGCTCAATTCGATACGGTCATGATCAATCAGAGTCACGTGGCCGACGCCAAGGTGGGCAAGCTCTAAGGTTACGAAGGAGCCAAGACCACCAACACCGACGACGGCCACTCGCGCTTTTGAGAGGGCCTCCTGGGTGGAGACGCCGAGCAGGGACAGTTGGCGGCTGTGACGTATACCTTGCGAAGGGACTGACACAGGCTTAGAGCTGGATGCCGGTAGATAGCGTAATACTGGTGAGTCTTCGGTGGGTCCACCGACGATAGTCACCTGTCGCACGGGCACAATCGTCCCGGTTACACGCTTATAGTAGTGGGCATCGAGACTGTTTCGCCCAATCACCATCGTGGCATGATAAAATGGATCAGGCAGCATCGATGCAACACGGGGCATCTTTGTCCGGTCATTGGACCAGTCGACGCCGCTGAACGTAGTTCGAGAGCCTGAGTCAAAGGGATGTGAATGAATCTCAATGAGGCTCCAGCCCTCTCGACGGCACCGGCTCAATGCGTCCGCGACGAACTTACCGTTCGGACTGATTGCCGACGGCGACTGATGATCCAAATCTGTCGACCGTGCGCATACCAGCTCATGGCCTACCAAGCGAATCCTGCTAGATGACACATTAGGCGCGGCGAGAACGAACGCCATCTGCTCATTGTCACCCCTTCGCCCTAGCCCGCTATTAGCAGTCAGCAGATGACCACGAAGCTGCGACCAGAGGCTTGAGCTCAGTACAATGTCATGTACTTCGAGGGTCATTATTTTTCTCCACTTAGTCTGCGCCGATCGCGAAATACTGCTGCAATCAGGTTCAGGTAAGACACCAGACTGTGGCCGTGCAGCAAGTTGGTTCCACCAGCCGGTCGCCAGCCGATAAGGTGGATGCAGAAATGTCCCCACCCGCGATCAAGGTGTTCCTTATCTGCGCTTGGACCGCGCGTGAAAAAGTGGTTGATTGACTGGCCCTTGTCCGTCCGAATATCGTGGTCTGTCCAGAACCATTCCGGGGAAACTGAGGGGTAGCCAGGAGTACCGCAGGGGATGTCGATCAGGATTTCAACGTGTGACTTGTTCCATCCCGGAGAAATCGGAAAGCGCTCGACATAGAACCACGTGCCGCTCTCGGTGTCGAAACGGACGTCACCTAACCGTTGCGAAAGCAATAATGCCTCGGCCTGGAGTCGGCCGAGGCGGCGACGGGTTTCGAGGTCGTTGACCATAACCTCAAGCCGTGCACCCATAGGTGAATGGCGTCACTACCGAGTAATCGACTGCATTAGCAGGAAGTGGCTTGTCATCCTCGAGCTTGACGATTTTCCCATTGGGCATACTTGCCATTACCCAGTCAGACAGTACGCTCTTGCTGTGGCGCTTGAGATCGGCGGCAGTCGGCTGCTCCTCACGCACGTCGATGATTTCGCCGTTGACCATGTAGTTGCCCATCTCGGCCTTCCATTCTGCTGATCGAATCTCCCGGGCATCTGGTGACTGTAGAGGTGCGCTTCTACATGTACCCGGCCGCTGTTGTGTGACGATGTAAGCACGGTCTGTAACTGCACTCGTTGTTGGCGTGGTCCACTGATGCATGCTGTCACGTTCATCGCTTCCGAACGAGAAGGCGTTACCTATCCCGCTGCCGACAGCGTTACGTTATGGCAGGTCACGCAGCGAATTCGATCTGCGTACATTTTTTTACCGATTGTTCGATTTGCGTATGCCTTAACGGCATGCGGGCAGCTCTCGTCGCCTAGTGACGCTCGGTGAATACCACTGGCCACCCGTGCGCGACATCGAGCGGCTGCGCGAGCATCTCCGAATCGAACGCTGGCTCGTGTACGGCGCCTCGTGGGGCTCCACCCTGGCCCTGACCTACGCCGAGCGGCACCCCGAACGGGTCACCGAGATGGTCATCGCAGCGGTCACCATGACCCGCCCGGTCTGAAATCGCCGACGCGCGCTTCCGCACGGCTTTTGGCCCATCGTCTACCCACTACTTCCGGCACGGTGCCTGGCTCGATGAGGCCCGGCTGCTGCCCGATGCGCATCGACTCGCGGGCGTCCTGGCCCCATGGCCGACTTGAGTCTCGACGGTCCGCTCGTGACCGCCTGGGAGCTGGCTCAGGCCCGACCGAGTAGCGAGCTCAGCAGGTCAGCATGATCGGAAGTTCAGCACAGCAGGGACGGCTGATGACTGCTCCTGACCCGGGATGGAGCGCCTCCATGCGGTGCGTAAGGTGTCGCGTAACCGGGAGATGACGTTATGTCACGGCCACAGCGAAGACGCGTTCAGTGAGATGAGGTGAGGACATGGCGCCTAGACGGCAGCGCTTATCCCAGCGCCGCAAAGCTGCCGAGTTGGCTAAAGGGTCACTCGCCGAAGGTCTGGGAGTGAGACGCTCCACCGTTGCCCGCTGGGAGGCCGCAGACACCCGGCCACTCCCGTCGATACAACCAGACGTGGCCGTCAGTAGGTCTTTGCGAGTGGCTCCCGTCGCGCAGCCTGTCTTGGCCAAGACCAGTCGCCCCGTCGTTGTCGACGCCGATCCTGAGGCCGCGATCGCGCCCAGCCTGATCCTGCCAGGGCGTCTGGCAGACATTGACCACCCTGCCGATATCAACATCGTCGGCGCGGACATGCGGCCGTTTGAGCCAGCCCCCATAACGGTCGAGGTTGGCGGATACGCCGGGTCCTGCGTCCCCGAGCCTGGCCAGGCCGACCTCGCAGACTTCTCATCCGCGGCCACCGTCCCGCTGAACATCCCTCTCCCCGTTGTCCAACGGCGTCCGGCTAGGCCCCGGAGGTTCACGCGGTTCGCGGCGGCGGGTGTCCTCGCCCTCATCGGGAGCGCGGCGTCCGTGTCTTTCCTCACCCCTGACAACGGCCTCATCCCGCCAGCCACCGCCGGGATCCCCGTGCCCGCAGCCCCGGTGGCTGCCATCCCGGCACCCGACCCCACCAGCAGCAATGAATTCACCGGAGCACCACCCGCCGCACGGAACACACCAGCCGATGCTCCCGCCACGTTGGTGTCCACACCTGCTCAGACCGCCCAGAGCACCAGCCGGTCCAGACCTCCCGCTCCCACGATGACCACTCCTCGGCCGCGCACCCCAACAATCCCCGCTGAGGCCTACGCGTGGTCTCACATGGCTGAACTCAGCAAGAGTGATCACAGCAGGGCACGCGTTCGTCGAGGACTCCCTTCGCCCCCATAGGAGCCCGTCGGCGACAACAGCACGGTAGAGCTCAGCGGCGACCCCACTCCCGACAGCAACGTGCCCTGGACGCGCTGCTGCGGATACCGTCCGATCCAGACAGTGCAGCGCAGGAGTGACACCCACTACGGCGGCGCGCGCTGTTGATCGGCACTGAATACCACGACGACGCCCGCCTCAACACGCTTCCCTGCACTCGGCCGACACCGCACATCTCGATGAAGTGCTCGGCCATCCCCGATTGGTGGGTTTGAGACGGTCGGCAGCTAGGCGAGCACGACCCGAGGTCATCGGCGGCATCGGACTGGGTTTGTAACCATCACCCAGGTTTGTGACCCCGTCCACATCCCATCGACCCCCCGAGTGCCGTCGTCCGCATCAACGTTGACTGCAAGCGGTGGATCCTCACGGTAACCGCCGTGAGTCGAGTTGTCTGTTCTCAGTAGCCTGGGGTGGTGAGCATTGTGACCCGGCACAACATCAGCATCTCGGGGCAGCCGGACGGGCAACCGATCTTGTTCGCTCATGGGTTCGGCTGCGACCAGAACATGTGGCGCTACGTCGCGCCCCGGTTTGAAGACGAGTTCCGTGTGGTGCTATTTGACCACGTTGGAGCCGGAAACTCGGATCCGTCGGTGTATGACCCGCAGCGTTATTCGTCCCTGTCTGGCTACGCCGGGGACGTCGTCACGATCTGCACAGAGCTCGAGCTGCGGGATGTGGTCTTCGTCGGACACTCCGTGGCGGCGATGATCGGTGTCCTCGCGGCGGCTGCCGCACCCGAACTGTTCGCCAAGTTGGTGCTGGTAGGCCCGTCACCGCGCTACCTCGACGGCGATGATTACGTTGGCGGGTTCAGCATGGACGACATCAACGACATGCTCGAGTCGCTGGAGAGCAACTACCTCGGATGGTCAAGCGCGATGGCTCCCGTGATCATGGGCCGGGCGGACCGACCCGAGCTGGGGAAGGAGTTGACTGAGAGTTTCTGCCGAACCGACCCGTCTATCGCGCGCCAGTTCGCCAGGGTCACATTTCTTTCCGACAACCGTGAAGACCTGCCCGCCGTGGCGACGCCGACGCTCGTCCTGCAGTGCGCCAACGACGTCATCGCACCCGTCTCCGTCGGCGAGTTCGTCCGCGACAAGATGCCGAATGCGTCGATGGTGCTGTTGAACGCCACCGGGCACTGCCCTAACCTCTCCGCACCGGAAGAGACGGCCGCAGCGATCGATCAGTTCGTCCGTAGGTCGGCGCCCGCGCTGCGATGACGTCCAGCGACGGCAAGGCGCTCCAGGCCTTCTACGAGGCGCTCCTCGACGACGATGCCGAACAGCTCTACGACCGGGCGCCGTGCGGTTACCTGTCCACCGCCCCGGACGGGACGATCATCAAGGTCAACCAGACGTTCCTGACGCTGACCGGCTACCACCGCAGACAGCTGATCGGACAGGTGCGTTTCGCCCAGCTGCTATCCACCGGTGGACGGATCTACCACGAAACCCACTACGCCCCGTTGCTCAGCATGCACGGCCAAGCGCACGAGATCGCGCTCGACATCATCCGCGCTGACGGATCGCGGTTGCCGGTGCTGGTCAACTCCGTTCTCGAGCGTGACCCGCACGGCGGCCCGATGGTGATACGGACTGCAGTGTTCGACGCTAGACAGCGCCGGGAATACGAACGCGAGTTGTTGCATGCGAAGCAGCGCGCGGAGGAGTCCGAGGCGCGCGCAACGGCCCTGGCGCGGACGTTGCAGCAGACGCTGATCCCACCGATCCCACCAGCCATCCCGGGCCTCGATGTCGCGGCGGCGTATCGGCCCGCGGGAGACGGTAGCGAGGTAGGGGGTGACTTCTACGATGTCTTCCAGATCCGCACCGGCGACTGGGTGGTGGCCATAGGTGACGTGTGTGGCAAGGGCGTCGATGCAGCCGTCGTGACCGCGCTGGCCCGCTATACGCTGCGCGCCGCCACCGTGCAACATGCCGAACCCTCGAAGGCGCTCGGGACGCTCAACGACGTGCTACGACAACACAATATCGACCGATTCTGCACCGTCCTCCTGCTGCGACTGAGGCAGGCTGACGGCGAGTGGACCGGCGCGGTCAGCTGTGCGGGGCATCCGCTTCCACTCCTTCGACGGTCCAACGGGACGCTACAGGCCATCGGGAAGCCAGGATTGGTCCTAGGCATCGTAGACGCGCCGCGTCTGCACGATGTGCCGATCAGCCTGCTGGCGGGTGACACGCTTCTGCTCTACACCGACGGCGTGACCGAGGCACGCAGCGGAAAAGAGTTCTACGGAGAGGAAAGGCTCGCCGCCGCCGCGGCGCGCTCCGTCGACTCCGCTGAAGCGTTGACCAGCGCCATCCTCAGCGAAGTGCTGGAATTCCAGACTGACAGGCCACGAGACGACATCGCCGTTGTCACCATCCGCGTCTCGGTGTGATGCCATCGGGTCACAGTTGCGTTGACGGATGACGGGCCCGGTCCGGGCGTGGGGAGGATGCGTCATCGCCTTGGTTCGAGTACCTCCGCCGCGGCCGGATTCGCCACGCCTATCACCAACTAGTCACATTGGTCTAGTCACATTGGTGCCGCAGACTAGCGGGGTGGCGGTAGCGGTGGGATTTGAACCCACGGAGGGCGTGAACCCTCACGCGCTTTCGAGGCGCGCTCCTTCGGCCGCTCGGACACGCTACCGCCGGTCACCATACCGGACGTATTGGCGCGATCGCCGGGCGGTGGTCAGCGAAGAACTCAGTGAGCATCGCGGCGCATTCGTCTGCTAGAACACCACCGATGACCTCGGGACGGTGCGGCGACCGGCGGTCCCGGACGACGTCCCACAGCGACCCGACGGCACCGGTCTTGGGTTCCCAGGCGCCGAACACCAGGCGCCGGACCCGGGCAGCCACCAGGGCAC
>JALZDU010000126.1 GCA_030862405.1 Actinomycetota bacterium
GCGCATGGTTTCCCGCGACCCGCTTTCCACCCAGTTGTTATCCAGGTAGTAGCGCAGGCCGACGAGATCGCCAGCGCGAATCCGCAACGACGCGGCAGCTTGGTCGGGGTCGGTGAACCGCACGACCTCCCGCAACCGCACCGCGCCCACGTCATGGGCGATCAGCCGGATCGCCCCGCCGGCTTCGACCGCACCCAGCTGCTTGTCATCGCCTACCAGCCGCACGTCGGCGCCGCGGCGCAGGGCATAGCCGACGACGGTGTGCAGGGTGTGGGTGCCCGACATGGCGGCCTCGTCAATGACCAGTACGTCCCCGGCGCGGAAGTCGAACTGCTGCTCGGCGAGGCCGAGCTTCAGGGCGGTGGTGACCTGGTGCAAGGTATGCGGGGTGGCGTCGATGGACGCGCCGATTTCCTGGGCGGCGCGCGCGGAGGGCCCCAACGCATATACCCGGCCGCCAGCGCAACGCCACACCTGCGCGAAGGCCTTCATCGCGGTGGTCTTGCCCGCACCCGCAGGTGCCAGGGCGAGCTGCACGCGACGCCCGGAGCGGGCGAAGTCGGTGACCATGCGCCGCTGTCCGGCGTTGAGCGATACCCCGGCCAGGGCTTGTTCGATGGTGTCGGTGGTCAGCCGGTGGCCGCCACCGCGGCGGGCCCACGCGACCAGAGCGGCCTCTTGTCGCAGGGTGTGGGTGGTGGTGTAGCGCTGGCTGTTGTGCTCGACGAACACGCTTTCCCCGTCACGTCGGCGCAGCACGCCGGGTTCGGCGACCAACGCGGGGGCACGCAGCGCGATGGTGTCCGGCGCGTTGATCACCGCGTCGGCAACCGAGGCGACTACCGCTTCACGGGCGTCGGTGGCCACCCGCAGAGGCGCGGTCTGGCGGTGTGCTTCAGCCTCGACGTGCCATCTGGTCCAGTGGCTGTAGTGGCCGGCGACCACGAACTGGACCTGCTTGGCTAGCGCGTCGATGTCAACGGCGGACAGCCCTGCACCGGCGCCACCGAAAATACGGGCGCCAAGGGTGTCCAGTTGCTCGGCGTCAACGAGACCGCCGGCGAAGTGGCGCCACCGCCGCAGATCCTCGACCAGTGTGCGGGGTGCTTGCTTGGCGTCGCGGGTGGCGTACTGGGCGCGGCGGCCTATCTCCAGGACCTCCTTGGGAGAAGGCTCACAGCCGTGCTCGGCGCGGAAGGCGACGATGCGCCGGGCGCGGTCGGTTTCGACCTGCCGGGCTCGTTGGGAGAAGCCGATCAGCAGCTCGTCGGACACCCCGGCCAGCTCCCACACCGGGCGCTTGAGGTCCACGCCCTCGGCGGGTCGCTGCGTCCAGTGGGCTCCGTGGTCGCGGAACAGGTCCCGTAGCCGCGAGTTGTAGAACTCCGACATCACCACCGCGCAAGCGTGGATGGTGCGGGTGTCCAGTGTGGTCCACTTGCCGTCGCTGGCGCGCTTGACCTTCGCCGAGATCGGCACGTGGGTGTGCAGATGCGGATCCCCTGACCGTGAGTCCCAGTGCTCGAAGATGGCCGCGGTGATGCCCTGGATGTCGACCTGGGCCTGGCCCCAGTTGCCCTGGCGGGTGAACGCGGCGTTGTTCTCCAGGTGGGTAAGGGTGTCCTTGACCGCCTGGCGGTGCAGGCTCACGATCAACTCGCGGCTGTCATGGTCGGAGAGCGCCCAGGCCACGGACACGCTCTTGGGTGGGGCGAACACCACCTCGTAGCCGGCGACTGCGGACTTCATCTGCCGCTTTTGGTCGGCCAGCCAGCGAGTCAACTCGTTGTCGCCGGTGGGCACGCGGCCTTCATGCGCGGCGGCGAACGCCTCGGTCTGTACCTGCCGCCGGATCGCGCCGCGGATCTCCTCGTCCAAGGGTGCGCCAACGGGCCGGCCATGGTCGCGGTTGTACTGCTTGTACGCGTCGCCGACCTGGCTGCGCAGCTCGTCGGCGCCGCCGTACTGGGCGAAGCGGCGACCGAGTTTGGTCGCACGCAACGCTTCGTCGGGACTGGCTCCTGCGGCGATCATCTCGGCTTCGATGCGGTCCGCGTCCGGGTGTCGGCCCTCGCCGAAC
>JALZDU010000129.1 GCA_030862405.1 Actinomycetota bacterium
TCATCGACGCGGTGCGGGCCGCGAAGATCGCGCTCGACCGGGGCATCGGCGGGCCGATCCTCTCCGCGTCGTCATACTTCATGAAGTCACCCCCCGAGCAGTACTCCGACTCCGAGGCCTACGACGCTGTCGAGGCGTTCATCCGCGGCGACGTCGAGCGCTGATCACGCAGCGCGCTCAGCGCATCCGGGGCACTGACCGCTACCAGATCTCGTGCGGAGTCGGCCATGCCAGCATCGCCTGGAACGAGGCTAGGTGTTCGAGCGGCCCAAGCCGCCAGCCGTTCTCCTCCTAGATCTCGCGAGCGGCGGTTACAGAGCCGTCCTCGTCAGCGTCCACAATGCCGCCAGGTAGCTCTCAGCCCCACTCGCCGGTCGCGAACCGGTGCCACCACATCGAAGAACGCGGTCCGCATCGTCGAACGTCACAGCCAACGCAACTCACTGGAGCTGAGTGACATGATGTTCGAATCGTCTGCCCTCTACCGTTGGGCGGCTCAATCTGGACCAACACGACCCGAACCCACGGGCTGACGTAGACCGTGCGCTCACCGAGGACCCTGGTTTCCAGGGCATTGCAACGACTTTCCTCCACCGAGAGGAAGCTACATGGCACTCGCTTCCGGCGGAGGAGGCGGTAGTCTACGCGCCGTCAACCAGGTGCGGAGAAGGTGCAGGTCCGATAATGGCTATAGGAGCGCTTTGCGGAGTGCTTGGATCCACCGTCCTCTACTACTTTTATCGACTACTTGAATTTCGATGGCCGGGAAGCTACTTTACGGCCAGCCAGTATGTTGATTATGCCGTCAGTCTCACGCTGCCACGGTACGCGACATTCCGGCTATTGCCACCCTACGTCGTGGGAGTATTCGTTGCAGCTACAACGTTCAAGTATGGTGGCAGCGCACTCATTTCAGTGGTTGTCCTGGGTGTCATTCATGCGGCGATCACCGTCGGCCGGTCGCTTGTCGCAAATATTCGGAGCAAACGATTTCGACGCGGTCAGGCTGGCGTCGATGGCGCGATCGCCGTGTGCCTGGGACTGATTTTCATAGCAGTCTACTATTCTTACGTCTATTGGCTACCAGTTGCACCAGGTTTAGAAAAGTACGTCGAGGTGCTCTTGACGGGTGCCGTCGCCGCCGTGGTGATAACGCAGCTACAGAAATTCTTGAGCCAGGGCGTCGACGTTGAACGTGAGACGCGCCTTCTGCTTGAGCGGCTGCCTACCAGCAAAAAGAACACTGTGTACTCCGCCGCGGCCAGCGCAGGCGCCGACCGAAATCTCGTCCTCGCAGTCCTGGTCACTGAGCTCATTCAACGCAGGACATGGGCGAGACGCTTCGAGTCTGCGGGGGGAATGATCGGTATTGCGGAGACTTTCGGTGCGATGCAAGGAAGCGACGACCGAGCGGACTCCGAACGCGAGTCCGCCAAGAAAGCCATCGCAAGGCTCGTTACAGATGTGCCCTTCCGTACCGAGTATGGTCATGTGCCCCGTCAAGTGCTGGAGTACCACTTGGAACGCCACAATCAAGGTAGCGAGTTCGTGGAGCTGGCTAGCGAAATATTTGACGTCCTAGAGTCCGATGTGAGAAGCAACTCAAGCGAAATTGGCCAGGATGGAACACCGGCTATTCGTGTTAACAGCTGCGTACGGCGCGGAGCCTTTTGGAACGTGACGGGTGACTGCTCCCCCGAATTCACGCACATTCGAGTTCTTGTGCAACAACACCACGGCGCGGGGCGGCGATCAGTACCAGTAACGGAGCACGCACCGGTCGCAGACGGGCTTCGTCGAAACTGGTCGGCCCAAGTCTCACTGCTAATAGACCGGCTAGAAGCCGAAGCGAACTTGGTTGACGCAGGATCGTCAACCAAGCACTCCGTGTCGGTTCAGGCGTCGATCTACTGATCTGCCCGTGATGACTTCTGTTACGTCTTCAAGCCCGGACGAGCACGAACAGCACCAGACCGTTGACTAACAGATGAGCGGTCGACGAGTTGTCTACCCTGCACCTTGAAGGGGAGTGTCTCGAGGGAGCGGGAGCTCGAATCCCGCCGCGCGATATATCACAGTACCGAGCGGGGGTGGTTGCCCCGCAGAAGCGCTGGGCCCCGTCTACGCAGATGTGGGTACCGCTGACCCAGCTGGCCCGCTCGGAGAGCAAGAACGACAACGTCGGCGACCTCCTCGGGTCCTCGGGTGTACCAAGACGGCCAAAGGGGAGGTCTCGCTCGATGAACCGCTCGAAGCGCTCGGGAGCCCGCTTGCGATATGAATCTCAGTCACCGCCGGGAGACAGAATCGAGCCGGGGCTAACGGCGTTCACCCGGATCCGCTCAGGAGCTAGCTCGCGCCCGAGATCCATCGCCACCGCTCGTTTAGTTCCGTCACGCACGGCTCCGGGAATTGCCGCAAGGCCGCCAGCAGTTCCTCGATCCGTCTTCTAGCCGGGTGCGTCGGTCGTCTCCCCCAGATGTCCAACGCTTCGGTCCCTATGGCTACTGCGCCATCCAGCTCGCCTGCTTGGGCTAACGCGACAGCATTGTCAACCCGTGCGCTTGTGCGAGCCACTGGCCAGGCGAGTGGATCCGCGTCGCAAAGTTCAATGGCCTGACTCGCCCAAGTGCGGGCAACGGCGGCCTTGCCGAGCCAAAGGTATGCCGTGCCTGCATAATAGGGGAGGTACGGCGCGTCGAAGGAGAAGAAGCTGCCGGTCCGGGGCTCCAAGCGCGCTTCGAGAACTTCATCAGCTTTGCTGAATGCACGCTCCGTTTCCTCAAGGTCGCCGCTTCGCCCGTGAGCACGCGCTTCGACCACACAGGCGCGAAACATGGCGGCGGATCCCATCGGCGCGACCTGCCTGCCAGCCCTGGCAACGGTGACCGCTTCCCGCGGATCTCCGGCGTACAGCGCGATTTGCGCCTGGGTGCTGCGTATCCAGCCGGCAAGACCCGCATGGCCAGCCTCCTGTGCCAGAGATAGTGCGGTCACGCAGTGCGGCTCGGCCTCGTCGCCCAACGCGAGAGACGCTTCGGCCAACAAGCCGGAGAGCCAACCAACCACCGCGTAGAGGTGACGGCGCTCACGCAACGTCAGCCTGCCTTCCAGCAGGCCGGCCACGTACCGCCGCCAGGACAGGACCTTCTCGCGGAACTCGGTCGGGGGAACGGCGAAGTACTCGACACCGAGACGTTCGACGAGCTCCTCCAGCTGGTCCAGGGTGCCTGGACCAAGGTGGGATGCCTCGGTTCGGCGGAGCAGCTCGACGGACTCGATCGTTGGGGTGGCGCTGTCGACGACCGGGGTGGCGGGGTGGTCTGCGGCCATCGCGGCGAGGAAGCGGCCGCGCTGCGCGTCGGAGGCCCGATCGAGGGCGTGGTCCAGCGCGCGGCGCAGCGCGAGGCTCGGCGGGTGGGTGCCGCGCTCCGCGTTGCCGACCGTGCGCTTCGCGAATCCCACCGCTCGGGCGAACTCATGCTGTGACAAGCACAGTCCCGCTTCACGGAGCAGACGGATCCGGGTCGGGGTCCACTCCACTCGCGTAGCGTACCTCAATCAGGACACGCCACCGGATTTCCCCAGGATTGCCCCAATCAGGAGATCGCGATTGCCACCCGGGGCCGGGTCTACTCGTGACGTGAACGCCGACCTGCCTACATCACGCACCATTTTCCGCGTGCGTTCCGAGTAGGCTGAGGGAGTCACGTGAAGGAGAACGGAACCGTGAAGGATCGACCGAAGCCAGGAACTCGCGTGCGCATCGTCGGCGGTGGGAAGGAGGGTGAAGTCATGCCCTACGAGATGCAGTGGGCACGGTGCTCGTTTCCGGTGAGGTTCTCGGACGGAATCTGGCGGAGGATGCTTCCCGGCGATGTGGAAGAAGTACCCCAGGCAACGCAGTCGACTTCAGAAGCGGGAGCTGCATAACCGCCGTGTGCCAACCCGAGAACCAACTGATGGGTCCAGTGGTGGCCCCGCGCATGGTGCTGGGCCATGCGAGAGCTGCGGTGCAGGCGGTGGCAGCGCGGTTGTGGCCCGGCGAGAGGCTCCTCGCCAGATCGTGTGGGTTTGATCGGCGTGGCGGCTTGACGGGCGGGGTGGCAGTCTCGTTGCCTGTGTGACCGTGAGTGACGATCAGGTGGAAGAGATGGACACCGGTGGGTTGGGGTTGTTCACCGCGGCGCTGGGGCTGGGTGCGCCGTGGCGGGTGAGCGACGCGGAGTTCACCGAGGACATCGGGCGGCTGGATCTTCAGGTGGACTGTCCGCGCGGCGCTCGGTTCGCGTGCCCGGAGCCGGGCTGTGGGCGGGATCGGTGCCCGGTGCATGACACTCACGACAAGACCTGGCGGCATCTGGACTTCTTCCAGCACAAGGCGTTCCTGCACGCCTCGGTGCCCCGGGTGCGCTGCCCCGAGCACGGGGTGCGGCTGGTGTCGGTGCCCTGGGCGCGGCCGGGATCAGGGTTCACGATGCTGTTCGAGGCACTGGTGCTGACCTTCGCGAAGGCGATGCCGATGAAGCGGGTCGCCGCGATGGTCCGCGAGCACGACACCCGGGTGTGGCGCATCGTGGAGCACCACGTGCACACCACCCGGGCTGGTGCGGACTTCTCCGACGTGGCCCGGGTGGGGATGGATGAGACCTCGGCGCGCAAAGGGCAGGACTACATCAGCTTGTTCGCCGATCTGGAC